>DAHVAE010000045.1 GCA_027314795.1 Candidatus Saccharimonadota bacterium | reverse complement strand
TCTGCCTGGTGCCACTTAAGTGTCGATAAGTTGTAAACAGGCTCGTTCACGAAAGGGTGTTCTGTTTTACCCCGTTGTTTCTTTTTAAGCGGGTTTATTGCAGGATGTATCTCTTTAAGATGCTTGCCGGTCTGTACCCCAAAAATGTCATCCTCTGCACCGATAGATATAACTATTGTGCTGTCTTCGACTAGCTCAGTACACTGTTGGCAAGGAGGGAGGATCCTAGCCGGTGCTCCTATTATACTTTCGATAACTTCACCGTCGGTTGGTCCGGCTGTTACAACAGCCTCTCTTCTGGTATAGCCTTCAGAAATTGATCTGCCGATCGCTCTCATTTCAGCACAATACTTTCTGGCTCCTCTATAGGGCGTATCATTGTGGCCAACGTATATTCTTAGTCTATTATCATGTGTGTTATGCGTGAGTGCTGCGCTACCAACTAATACGCCTCTGTAAGAGTTAGCATGATTAACCATCGCTCTTGCATTGACGACCATCGCTGGGCCTTGTTCAAAAAGTTTAGGCAAAGAGTCATAGTCTCCTTGGCTAGCTTCAGCAGTATAATCAAACTCATACACTTTATGAGTCCGCTTATTTAACGGCATATGTATATTATATAATAAAAACTGAGTCACAATTAATACAAATTTAGCTATAAGCTACTCTGAGTAGTTCTGGTAGGTCAATCTCGCCTTTTAATATCTTAACCATGCCATCATTAAACATAGTTTTCATACCTTCTTGTAAAGCGATAGATCTAATCTTGTTGTTGTCTTCTCGGCTGTTTATGGCGGTTTGTAGGTTGTCGGTAATTGGTAGTATTTCATAAATACCCGTTCGACCAGAATAGCCTTGACCGTTACAACGCTTACAGCCTTTTGCCTGGTAAAATTGCAAATTATCTATGTATGATTCGTCAATGACTTGGCGTTCTCTTAAGGCTGCTAAGTTAGCCTCGAGATCATGGTTAACAGCTAGTTCATTGAGGACCTTATCATCTGGGCTGTATGGTATACGACAGTATGGGCATAGACGTCTAGCCAACCTTTGAGTAATAATTAAAACCAAAGTTGAAGATATTAAATAAGGCTCAATGCCCATGTCTAACAACCTAATTATGGTAGAGGTTGAATCGTTAGTATGCAGTGACGATAGTACCAAACGACCTACCAGCGCAGATCTGACGGCAAAGTCGGCAGTTTCTTCGTCTCTTATCTCGCCAACCATAATAATATCTGGGTCTTGCCGTAGAAGAGCTCTTAAGCCACTGGCAAAAGTAAGGTTTATCTCGGCTTGAGTTTGAATCTGGTTTATCCTGGGCATTGTGTATTCAACCGGATCTTCAATAGTGTTTATATTAACTAAGTCGATGCGGTCATTACCTATTTCTTGTAAACAGGCATAGAGAGTTGTTGTTTTACCTGAACCGGTTGGCCCGGTAACTAGGATCATGCCGTGTGGGCGTTTAAGGTATGATTCGATTAAACGTAAATCTTTATCTAGTAGGCCTAGATTATGTAGATCAAACAAGTGGGCTTCTCTTGGCAATACTCTTAGAACTACTTTCTCGCCCCAGAGGGTTGGAACGGTAGATATTCTAAAGTTAACTTCTTGGCCTTTAATAACTTGTGTAAAGCGGCCGTCTTGCGGCAGTCTTGTCTGGTCTACTTTTAATTCAGATATAACTTTAAGTCGTGCCAGAATTGACGGCGACATTCTTTTTGGAACAGTTGCCACTGTTCTAAGTTGGCCATCTATTCTAAAGCGGACGATTACTTCGGATTCATATTGCTCAATATGGACATCCGACGTATCCAGTAAGACGGCTGTTTCAATTACTGAGCTCAAAAGTTCTACAGTTTCATCAGCAATCTTCTCGTCTGCTGGCGGATGGCTTTCAATTTTAGTTACAACTTCTCTTATTTGTCGAGTAAGATCGCCACGATAAAGGACTAAAGCTCGTCGAATGGAGTATTCGCTAGCTACATACGTTGCGATTGGCTGTTGAAGTATATCTCTTAACTGATCAAGCACCTCATGATTAGAGGGGTCTTCTAAGGCTACTTTAATGGCATCACCTTCAACCCCAAAAGCTACCGCTAGGTGCTGGCCAGCAAAGTCTTCAGGGACTTTAATTAAGATGTCATAATCTATAACCCCTACTTTAAGGTCACTTGGCGGTACTTGAAAATGATCAGCCAGTAATTGCAAAAACTGACTAGGAGATAAGTAGGCATGTTCAATTAAGACCTGGTTGAGTGGTCTATTTGCATCGCCTGCTTCACGGACTGCTCTGCTGAATTCATAATCGTTGAGTATTTTTTTCTCTTCAACAAAAAGCTTCCTATATACTTGCTCCGACAAAGCCATAAGCGTAGTATATCAAACCACTAGCCTTATAGTTCAGCTAAGTTTTGCTAATTATCCTCTTGGGTCAACAAGGTTTGGGTTCAAGTCATTGCGTCTATTACCTACCCAATCATGCAATGGCGTGTTTCCACCAACGAATACTGCTTCTGGTGTGCAAAAAGTAACTACTTTACTAACGGCTGAATGAGCTAGTTGCATCAGCCTAGTAACTGCAGCCTCTTGTTCATGATTGACTGGGCTGGCGACATTTAGTACTTCAGGTCTTAACATTTGTATTCCTTTCCGGCAAATAAAAAACCTCCCTTTTTAAGGGAGGTGGCTTGCCTGTTAAGTATTAAAAGCGGCTTAGCTTGGGCACTCCCCGTCAGAGCTCATGATAATGAGGTTCCTGACGATATATAGGGCCTTAAAGCTGTTAGCCATATAAGTTAGTCTACTACTCATAGATAAATAGTCAATGATATATTTATACCTCTTGCAGTATTTAACATTAATGAAATAATATATGTAGACAAGGAGAGAAGGTCTTGAATAAACCGGAATTGTTGGCAGGTTGGTGTTTAGACGGTACTGATAGCGTCATGGCTGGCCATGACAAAGTCGTTCATGATGTTAGCGAGGCGAATAGGAGTGAGCTAGGGGCTGAAGGTATGGGCCCAGCATCTATTGGAGAGGTTGCGATACAAGCTCCAGTTAAGCCGGGTGCTAATCGACGCATACAGCCAACTGACGAAGCAATAGATGAGGTGGGGGTATATTTAAATCAGATTGGGGCAATACCCCTACTAACCAAAGAGTTAGAAGTCGACCTGGCTCAACAAATAGAAGCCGGCAATGCCGCCAAACGTCAACTACAAGCTGACGCCCAAGGAGCAGTAGTTGGACCAGAAAGAGAAAAACTTGAAGCGGTTATTCAAGACGGCGAAGCGGCAACCAAGCAATTTACTGAAGCTAATTTAAGGTTAGTTGTGTCTGTAGCTAAGAGATTCCAGGGCAAAGGTCTAGATCTTTTAGACTTAATTCAAGAAGGTAATTTAGGCTTAATGCACGCAGTTGATAAGTTTGATTGGCGGAAAGGCTTTAAGTTTTCTACCTATGCTACTTGGTGGATTAAGCAGGCAATATCTAGAGGCATAGCTAATTCTGGCCGGACCATTCGTTTACCTATTGGCGTTCATGCTGAGGTTGGCAGGATCCCAATATCGAGGACGCATCTAACTAATGTTCTGAACAGAGAGCCGACCCTGGCTGAACTAGCCGAGTATTTAGGCGTTAGCGAACAACAAGTAATAGCTAACTCACGTCTGCTAGGGGGCATTACTTCCCTAGATGAGCCACCTGATGAGTTGCGGCCTGATTTTACTTTAGCCAATGTAGTTACAGACAATAGTAGCGAGTTTGAATTTAATGACATTGATACTGCTGGTTCAATGGTGCAATCGGTTAACGATTTATTTAAACTTTGCTCCCTGGACGAAGTAGAGAGCCAAGTATTGGGGTTGAAATTTGGGTTAGAAGATGGGGTTGAGCGTACGTATCAAGAGCTTGCTGAAGAGCTAGGCCTACCAGTATCCGCGGTATCCAGAATCACCCGCCGTGCTTTTAGAAAGACTAAGGAACACATCCAGGGCCGAGGCTTAGCACTTGGAGAATGGCTGGATTAGGGTGATATCGCATACTTACCTGTTGAGCTAAATATATAGCAAACTTATATAATGGTAAAAGACAAATAACGCTATTAAAGACTTAGGATTAATATTTTGCTCCTAAAAAAAATAATCGAACGTTTAGATAAGTTCCAGTATCAAAACAAGATAGCGAGCTTTATTTATGCTGTTATAGCAAAGTACAGTCAAGATAACAGCGGCTATATGAGTGCTTTAATTGCCTATTACAGTTTTATATCGCTATTGCCGCTAATGATAGTCTTGACAAGTTTAGCAAAGCTTATTTTTCGTAATGATACCTCTCTTAGGTATACGTTAAGCCTAGGAATAGCTAAGTACTTCCCTGTAGTTGGTGGACAAATCCAGCATGGTGTTCATGACCCAGGTAAAACTGGTGTATTGCTTATTGTGTCACTGCTTTTAACTTTATACGGCTCTAGGGGCATAGCTAGTGCCCTTCAATTTAGCTTGTCTAATGTTTGGCAGATACCTAAACATAAGCGACCACCATTTATTCAAAATCTGTCTAGGAGTATAAGTATCATAGTATTGGGAGGCATGGGGCTTATAGCAGCCGCATTAATATCTGGGTATGTTATACATATTGGGCCTTTCCCTGGTTTGAAAGTTATAGGGACAGTTTTTAGTTTATTAATTATATGGCTTACGTTAATTGGCGTGTTTAAACTGGCTATAGCCGGCAATAAAAAAGTTCTGGAAGTTTGGCGAGGCGCAGCCTTGGCGGCCTTTGCCATTCAGGTACTTCAGCTGGTTGGTAATATTATTTTAGCCCATGAGCTTAAGAACCTTGACTCGAGATATGGAGTGTTTGGTTTAGTAATTGGGTTACTCTTCTGGTTGTATCTGCTGGCACAAGTCATTATGTACTGCGCACAAGTCGATGCTGTACGTTACTATCATTTATACCCCAGGCGCATCAAAGAACCTGTTAAAAGCTGAAGTTATTGCTATTCGACTGTTACGCTTTTAGCTAAATTGCGGGGTTGGTCAATCCCTAAGTGTTTTAGTTTAGCAACATAATAGGCTAGTAGTTGAAGGGCGATGTTATTAACAAGGGGCTGTAAATACTCTGAATTAATGCTCGGGACAATAATTTGTTGATCGGCAATTTCGATAGGCTTATTGGCAACTGCAATAACCCGGCCTCCCCTAGCTTTAACTTCTTCAATATTAGCCAACATCTTGTCTGTTACGGAATCTTCTGTCGCAATAGCAATTGTTGGCA
>DAHVAE010000044.1 GCA_027314795.1 Candidatus Saccharimonadota bacterium | reverse complement strand
TCGGCTAGTTGTTCTGGTGCACTCACTTTAGAAGTACAATCTTATACTATTAATACCTAAAAATCAATACCTTTATTGGCTAGGTATTTTTGATCGAAATGGTGTTTAATTTTGGTCATTGAGGTCATGATATCTACCAGGTTAGTTAATTGTTTAGGAAAGTTACGACCTGTGAGACAGAGATTGGTATTTGGTGCTCTGTTGACAATAAGCTCCTCGATATCCTTAACAGTTAAGAGCTTGTCATGAACAGCGTTGTTTATCTCATCACAAATTACTAGTTCAAACTCGCCACTTTGACTGGCCTTTAGGGCTTGATTGTAGGTTTCATTAGCGGCTTGTTTATGTTGAGCTTCAGTAATGTGTTTGGGGCTTAATGCACCGGCCCTATAGAAGCCCTTGCCGCCTTTATATAACAGCAGTTTGTCTTTATATAGTCCTTGGATGTCTCTTATGAAAATATGCTCTGAAACGCCCCAGTATTTAATAAACTGAATAAAAGCTACGCTTTGGCGGTTGCCTAATGCTCTGTTCATTAGCCCTAGTGCAGCCGTAGTTTTACCCTTACCATCTCCAGTGTAAACTATAACTACGGACTCCTTGGTCTTATATTCTTCATAGGCCATGAGATTAGTTTGGCTTATTAAGCGGTGCCTGACAAGCTGTCTTCTGGAGCAAGAACGTTAGCAGCTACAAACCCCAAAAAACCTTTAACGTCTTCAAGCTTGTTTCGAAGCATGACTCCACTATAGTCATCCACTATCTCCTGCATTGTTTTAAGATGATCGAGCATGCTGCCACCGAGAAAGATTGCATACTTTTTGCGCGTTTCGTCTGGTTGTTCTTCAAATGATTGGCTTAAGCTTGATAGTACGTTTTGTGCTTGCTCTTTCTCGGCTTGATTACCTTTTTGAATAACGCCAATCCTTAACAAGAATTCAGTAGCAATTACAGATCTAGGCGTTCCTTCGGTAATGCCGCTTGGAATAAGCCAGCTATTAATAAAATCAGACCCTTGATATACTTCTCTGCCGCTGTTAGCTTCGCGTATTCGTCTTTTAACCTGGTTGCTGAAACTACTTTCCATGTCCATAGCCTATACCTCTTCGTAACATCAAAACAAAAGCGCTGAGCTTTATCTGTTAGATTTGATACAACTTAGGAATGAGGGAGTAATTTGTGGGCTTTAAGCGAGGCGTCTATTTTGGGTCTATCAAAACCAACGATGATATCGCCTTCAATATCTAATACCGGGATTCCTCGCTGACCGCTTTTAGAGACAGCTTCTTCGGCAGCTTTAGGGTCTTGTTCAACATCTCGGTCTTGATACTTAACGCCAAGTTTATCCAGATATTGCTTGGCGGCATGGCAGAAACCACACCAAACCGCGCTGTAAATAGTTATCTTACTATCCATAACTATAATTATACCTGATCGGGCTTTGGATGGGTATAGCCTTCTTCTTGCTCCAGATAATATTGAAATCCTTTTTTTGCGTGCAGCAACCAGGTGCTTACTATGCCTGAGACTAGGCCTATACTGGCTACAATCGGCTCGTTAAACATCACGCCTTCTAAGCCCATAAGGACGCTGCCGCCCATAAACTTCAGCAGCCCTTTATCGAATCGATCAAAATTATACCAATGTCCTTCGGGCGGAGTTGGCTGCTGATTAGCGGCTGATTCATTGAGTGTCATGAATATTTATCATACGATTACTAATAGAATTTGCAAAGCCAATAACCGTAAAGGCTCAAAGCTATTTTTGCCTTGCGTGATAAAGATCACAAATGATATAATTTATAGAGATGAATCAGACTAAGAGGCCTGGTGGGAATGTTAGCTTGTCCGAAAAAGATAAATCGGGTGATATGAGTAAAGCCAATAGTGGCCCAACTAAATTATTTATGTTGGCTGTGCTGGATTTGACCTGGCAAATGGTTGTTGTTGTGCTTGTCCCAATTGTTGGCGGTCATGAACTAGATAAGCACTTTAAAACTACGCCGTATATTACGATAGTTGGTTTTATTTTGGCTATGGCTGGGTCTTACGTTGTAATTAAACGTGTTTTTGATAGTTACAATAAACAAAGCTTAAATGGGACTAAAGGTAAATAATAGATGATAGAGTTGTTTGCATCTTCTAGCCCGACCATATATATAGCACCTTCGCCACTGTTCCATATTTGGAAGTTTTCGATAACAAATTCAATACTATATGGCTGGGTAGCTACCACTATCATAGTCGTAGTAATGATTGCTATAGCTAGAAGGATGACCGTTAAACCCAAAGGCGGTATTATCCAATTCATAGAAGTAGTTGCTGATTATATGACTGGTACTGTCACCGAAGCTTTTGAAGAGAAAGAAAAATCTCAAAAGTATGTGCTGTATTTTATTACCGTGTTCTTCTTTTTACTACTCTCTAACTTGCTTGGTCTAATACCTGGCATCGGTGATTCGATTGTTTATCACGGTAATCCGTTTTTAAGGCCATTTACGGCTGATTTTAATGCCACGCTTGCTGTTGCCGTTGTGACCATGGGTTTGGTTTACTATAACTCTATTAAGGAACTAGGCATTAAGAAGTATGCCAGGCATTTCTTTGCCGGCAATTTGCTAAATCCGTTTAATTGGTTTTTAGGGCTCACTGAAGTAATTACAGATATGACACGAGTAATTAGCTTGTCGCTTCGACTTTTCTTAAATATTGCAATTGTTGCTATTATTGTTGATGTCTTTGCTTGGCTTGGTCATGTTATTGCACCATTAACTGCCGCCCCATTCTTTTTCTTGGACATGTTTGATGACGTGCTGCAGGCTTTCATCTTTGTCCTTCTAGGAGTTATGTATATAGCTATTACCCTAAATACATCTAAAGCCCATAGTGAGGAACCTTGACCGAATATGAATAAGTCTGCGACAATGGGGTTATACAGAGGGAGTGGTTCTCGCAAGGCTGTTTTTTGTTGTCAAAATATTAATGTTAATAAAAGGAGTAACTAAAAGACATGGTAATGTTTAGTGACGTTATTAATTCGGTAGTCATCAGCAAAGGCCTGATGATTGGTGGTGGGTTTATTGGCCCATCTATTGGTATGGGCATAGTTGGCGGAAGTTACATTCAAGCAACAGGGCGTAACCCGGAGTCTAAGCTGCTTGGTCAAGCTTTAGTTTTCGTGGCTATTATTGAGCTTTATGCCCTACTGGCTTTCGCCTCAACATTCTTTATTGCATAAGCATGGAGCACCTAGATAATCAATGGTTAGTTTGATTTCACAGTTCGCGACTAGTTCATCAGGTCTTGGTGCACTGGGGCTAAATTTTGGCTCTTTTGTCATCCAGCTGATAACTTTCATTATTGCCCTTTTGGTACTTAAGAAGTGGGCCTTCAAGCCAATTATGAGGCTGATGAATGAACGGAGGGAGACTATTGCTAAAGGTGTTGAGCTTGGTGAGCAAATGAAGAAGGATAAGCAAGAACTAGATGCGAAAGTCGAAACTGAGCTGCAAAAAGCTAGAGATAAGGCTGATGCAATTATTGCAGCTGCCCATGATAGTGCTAAGGAGTCAATTCGTCAGGCTGAAGCTGATGCGGCAACTAGAGCCGAAGGCATTATTAGCTCTGCTAAAGAGCAAACCAAACAAGACATTGAGAATGCAAAAAAGAAATTAGAAAGTGAAATAGTTGGTATGGTTGCAGCGGCTACGGAAGTTCTGACGCGAGAGAAGGTCGATACTAAAAAAGATGCCGGACTTATTGCTAGAGCTCTAGCCTTAAAGGATAGCCAATGAAAACACCAAGGTCAGATATTGCCAGAGTTATAGCTGATAGACTTTCCAAAGAGTCTCCGAAGAAGTTGGCCAGACAAATTGCTGCCTATTTGATAGTTGAACACAGGTCGCTAGAGATCGACTCGCTGATGCGCGACGTTATTAAAGTTAGAGCTAGGCAAGGTTTAGTAGAAGCCGAAGTGTCAAGTGCTCACCTGCTTAATGAGCGGCTTGAGCGTCAGATTACAAAGGTTGTTAAAGATCTCAGGCCAAACGCTAAAAAGGTAATCCTCGACACCCAGCTCGATCAATCCCTAATAGGCGGATTAAGGCTGAATGTTATTAACCAGAGGTTAGATTTGAGTCTAAGAGCTAAATTAAATCGATTTAAACAGTTAACTATTCAAGGAAGGACGTAAAAAGAGTGGCTGAAGTATCAATTCGAGAACTATCTGAAGATATTCGTAGAGCTATCGAAGATTTAAAGAACCAACCGGAGATTGAAGAATATGGTGTTGTTACCAGGATTGGTGACGGCATTGCTTGGATCTATGGGCTATCTAGCTGTGGCTATAGCGATATGATTGAAATTGAAACTAGCTCAGGTGAGAATATTACGGCTTTTGCTTTTAACCTTGGTGAAGAAGAAATTGGCGCCGTACTGCTCGGTAGTGAACTTGGCATTAAAGCTGGCGATAGCGCTAAGCTCGCTGGCAAGATTCTGGAAGTACCTGTTGGGCCCGAGCTAGTTGGGCGAGTTGTTGATCCTCTAGGCAACCCACTTGACGGTGGTCCGGCTATTAAAGCTAAAAAGTTCTCTAAGGTTGAACGAGTTGCACCCGGTGTTTTAGATAGAAGAAGTGTTTATGAGCCACTAATGACTGGTCTTGTAGCTATCGATGCCATGGTGCCAATTGGTCGTGGTCAAAGGGAGTTAATTATTGGCGATCGTCAAACCGGTAAAACGGCCATTACTGTTGATACGATGGTTAACCAGGCTCGACAAAATACTGGCGTTATTAACGTTTACGTCGCTATCGGCCAGAAATTGTCTAAGGTGGCAGCCCTCACTGAAAGACTGAAGCGAGAAGGTGTTATGGACCAGACCATTATTGTTGCAACTTCGCCGGCCGATCCTGCAGCCTTGCTTTATTTAGCGCCCTATGCTGGATGCGCCATGGGTGAATACTTTCGGGACAATAAGGCTCATGCTTTAATTATTTATGACGACTTATCTAAACACGCGGCTGCCTATAGACAGATGTCGCTACTGCTTAGACGTCCACCAGGTCGGGAAGCTTACCCCGGTGATGTTTTCTATTTGCATTCAAGACTACTTGAGCGAGCAGCTAAACTAAATGATGAGCTTGGCGGCGGTTCACTAACTGCCCTACCGATAATTGAAACTCAAGCTGGCGATATTTCTGCCTATATACCAACTAACGTTATATCCATAACTGATGGCCAGATATTCCTTGAAACCAGTCTTTTCTATCAGGGAGTTAGACCAGCAATATCCGTCGGGCTATCAGTATCTCGGGTAGGCGGTGATGCTCAGACTAAGGCCGTTAAGGCAGTCGGCGGTGGCTTAAAGCTATCGCTTGCCCAGTTTAGAGAGCTAGCTGCCTTTAGCCAGTTTTCTACGGATCTTGATCCGGAAACCAGGCATACAATTGAACATGGTCAAAGGCTAACTGAGCTACTGAAACAGCCGCAGTATAGCCCTTATTCTGTTTG
>DAHVAE010000043.1 GCA_027314795.1 Candidatus Saccharimonadota bacterium | reverse complement strand
ACGGAGAGCTGGCTGCTAGTTTAGACCCAGGGGCCTTTAACCAACTTAGCGAATTAAGACTAGCAAGAGCAGCTTTAGCTATCACAGCATTGACGGCCAACGTAAGCGCCGCCTAACTAATGTTTAGCGTTAGTTTTAAACTATTGGTATATCATAGTTCTGATGAGTAAGCTGCTTGAGCATCACGAAGTTAAACGCTTTTTAAAATACTGGCTCGGCGGGGGAGTCTACTTCTGGCTTGGCTATCTTGTTTTTGCTATAGGTTACAGTTTCTTACATTGGGGTTGGTTCCCAGCTAAAGTCCTTGCTGATTTAATTGGCTGGTCGTGTAATTATTTAGTCCAACGTTTTTGGGCTTTTGCTGATCAAGTCCACCTTTCTGAAATGAAACATGCCAGTAGATATATATTTATTGAAACAATTGGCTTTATTTTAGACTACTTAATAATATGGGGGCTAAAAGCAATAGGGATTACCCCCTACATTGGCTTCTTTATATCCTCAGGATTTTTCACCATATGGAGCTGGTTCTGGTATAAATACTGGGTATTTCCAGAGAAAAAGAAAGTCAAATAACTACTTAGTTTGTCTATTTTTTAGTTGCTTTTGACCAAACTGAGGCTAACAATACGCTAGTCAGTAGTGCACCAAGAACTACCAGGCCGAATGACCTCAGTAGATGGCCCCTAGCGTGAGGGTGCGCATAAAATATTAGAAGACCGGCAACAGCAAAGTTGACCATACCCCAAACCACATTAACAACCGCTGATGACGGATTGCCAAATGGTGTTTGGTGCTTTTCGCCGGTTATCCCTTTAATAAAATGCGGAACCCCGTTAGCGCCAATTAGTCCAGCCAAAAAGCTGTAGACATATAATTGCCACATAGGTTTATATTATACCGACGAAGTATAAAAGCAAATTAATTACTAAAGTATCTTGTTAGTTCAGAAACTGGTACCTCTGCTTGAGATGAGTTTTTAAGGTCACGCACAACAACTACGTTTTTATCGAGTTCCTGCTGACCGTAAATTATAACCTTAGCTACGCCTAACTTAGAAATTGACTCTAATTGTTTGCCAAGTTTAGCTTCTTTGAAATAAAGCTCTGTGGGTATAGAAGCTGCTCGTAATATTTGCGCAATCTTTAAACGTTCGCTATTGAGCTTATCATCTAAATTAGCTATATATACTTGAGTTTTTGTATCTGGCAAGTCGACTTTCGACAGTAGGCTTATAACGTCCATTAATCTATCTAGGCCAATAGAGGTGCCAATTGCCGGACTATTAGGACCGCCAAGTTGGCCAATTAGTTTATCATATCGTCCGCCACTACAAACGCTACCTATACCCGGTTGTTCATTTATGATGGTTTCAAATATCGTCGAAGTGTAATAGTTTAACCCCCTGGCAATCGCCGGCTTAAATTTGATATCTAAAAGGCTAAGTGGTTCAAAAGCTGCAAAAATACTCTTTAGGTTGCTGATACCGTCTTTGGCTTTAGAGTTATTTACAATAGCTAAAGCATCGTCAAATGACATATCTGTAGCAAGTATTTTAGCAACATGCGCTTTAGCTTCGGGCCCAAAGTCGGCTCCAATTTCTTGTAGAACTGCATCAGGCCCAATCTTTGAAACTTTATCTATAACCCCGATAAGTTTAATAAACTGATGCTGGTCAGTTATCCCACAAAGTTCAGCTAGCCCATCTAAGATCCTGCGGTCATTTACCTCTATGGTTACATTTAACTTAAGTGCCTTAAAAACATCGTGCATCATAACTAGAATCTCGACGTCAGCTAGATAACTGTCGCTGCCAACAATATCTGCATCAATTTGAGTAAATTCACGGTACCTGCCGGCTTGCGGACTTTCACCTCGCCAAACGTCACCAACCACATATCTTTTATATGGATTAGGCAGTGACTGCCCGTAGGTTGCCATTAATCTAGCCAGTGGCACAGTATGGTCATAGCGAAGGGCTAAATGCCTACCACCCCGGTCTTCAAATTCATACATAAGTGTCGTAGCTTCTTCACCATACTTGCCGTTGAGCGTTTCAAACCTCTCAATAGCAGGGGTTTTAATGGGCATAAAGCCATAAAGCTCATAGACATGCTTTATCACGTCTAGCACTTGCTGGCGGGCAAGTGTTTGGTCTGACAGCATATCTCTAAAGCCTGACAGAGGTCCTTGATCTTTTGCCATTTGTTAACAGTATACATTACAAAAGAACTGTCAATGTGAGATATAATGGGGAGTCATAAAGCCTACAGTCGGGCTTAAGCAGCGATGTGCTAAAAATATTGGAGTAAACTAAAAGGAATAACATGAAAATACTTATTCTAGGTGGCGACGGCTTTTGCGGTTGGCCGACTGCTTTGCACTTATCTAAAAAAGGCCACGACGTTACCATCGTAGACAATATGTCTCACAGACAAATAGATGTGCAACTTGAAGTTAGTTCACTGACTCCGATCGCAACCATGTCTGAACGCCTGTCCGCCTGGAAGAAGGTATCGAATAAAAAGATCAGCTACATTGATCTAGATATTGCCAAGGAGTATGACCGCTTATTAAGCATGCTCAAAAACGACAAACCTGAAGCTATCATCCACTTTGCCGAACAGCGTGCCGCACCTTACTCAATGAAGAGCTCAAAAACTAAACGATACACTGTAGATAATAATGTCAACGCTACCCATAACTTACTTTGTGCAATAGTTGAAGCAGACCTAGACGCCCACGTAGTGCACCTAGGCACTATGGGGGTTTATGGCTATGGCTGGTCGGGTTCAGCTCCCATACCAGAAGGCTATATATCTGTAAAAGTTGAAACTCCAGAAGGTGAGTTGTCTAGAGAAATACTCCACCCAGCCAACCCGGGATCGGTTTACCATATGACCAAAACACTGGATCAATTAATGTTTGCCTTTTACGCTAAAAACGATGAAGTTAGGGTCACCGATCTCCACCAGGGTATAGTCTGGGGTACCCAAACACCTGAAACAATACTCGACGAAAGACTCATTAATCGTTTTGATTATGACGGCGATTACGGTACTGTTTTAAATCGTTTTTTGATGCAAGCTGCCGTTGGCTATCCATTGACAGTGCACGGTAGTGGCGGCCAAACACGAGCCTTTATACACATTAAAGATACGGTTAGGTGTATTGAGATCGCCATCAATAACCCGCCAAAACGTGGCGACAAACCACATATCTTTAATCAAATGACAGAAGTACATAAAGTTATTGATCTGGCAAAGCTAATTGGCAAACTAACAGGTGCGAAAATTGACCACTTAGAAAACCCGAGAAAAGAAGCAGATAAAAACGATCTAGTAGTTGAAAACAGACAGTTTCTGGCTCTTGGTTTGCAACCAACCACATTATCTAAAGGGCTAATGACAGAAGTTGAAGATGTTGCCAAAAAGTATATAAGTAGAGTTGATAAGACTAAAATACCTTCAACTTCGCTCTGGCGGGTTAAGTAACGATCTTTTCAAGCTTAAGATAAACTTTATTCAGCTTAAGTTTAAGGTCAGGCTGGCCAATAATAGCTACAGCTAAAAGAATAATTAATGGAGCTGTTTGTAAATCGGTCATAACACCAGTGTAGTAGTCCCCAAGACTCTGGCCGACAACCCAGAAAATTAGTGACAAAATTATCCCAAGTAGTATGGTGGCTAACCTTAAATTCTTACCCAAGAAGACCCCCAGCCCAATTGCTAGCATCACTAGCGCAAGTACCAATATATATAAATATCCAGAAGAGCCGCCCATGTTCATGCTAGTACTTGCACCAAAATGATTTAATAGACTAGCCGCATGCTTATCTACATAGGCTAACCACCTAGGAGCACCACTAACATTGGCCGTTATCATCGACTTTAGCATAGACATTGAATTTTGAGCAGGCAGCAACTCAAACATTGCCCCGACGCTCCAAACTAACGCCCAAATAAAAGCTAACCAGCTATCTGCTGGCTTTTGATCATCTTGGCCTTTAGACAATACGCCTAGGGATATAAGGCTGTATAAAAGAGCAGCACCAGGTAAACCGACAATTAAGCTTGAGTGGCCGCTAAACATACCAGCAGCAGCTTCACCCATAACCCAAACAAAGAGCCCGTACGCGACAGATAGCCATAGCCCGACTTTAGCCGATGGTTTATATAAGATTAATAGCCCAATTGTCATTTGAACTAATACAATTAAACTATTAAACACTGCTGGGTGGGTTAAGAAAAGCTTGATGCCGAAATGAATTGGGTCATAGATATAAAAAGGTTGACCAACCTGAGCTGGTTGAACTACTTGAGTAATAAACTTGCTAGTAAACATTTTCGGCTGAAGCTGCAGACAGCCATCTAAAAACCAAAAGGCCCCAATGACAATCTGAATTTTTCGCCTAGATATAAAAACTAACTTCATCGCAAATACTTATGCTTAATTATAGCCTCATCTTTGCTATTTCTTAACTTAAGATAATAAAATGTCTTAGGTATGAAATTTGTTAAATCCGTTAATAGTAGTGAAGGTCAGGCTAAACTTGCTCAAAAGCTATCAGATTCATTAAGCTCAGGACCAGTATTATGGCTAGTATCTGGGGGCTCAAACATCCAAATTGAGGTTAATGTCTTAAACCAATTAGAGAAAAGTTTAACAAGTAACTTAAAAATCCTACTTAGCGATGAACGTTTTGGCCCTAAAGGCCATAAAGATTCAAATTACTACCAATTAATGTCTAGCGGCCTTAATCTTAAGAACGCTAGTTTCCCAGACATATTACAAGGTAACCCATCTCCTGAAGAAGCTAAGGGTGTTTACTTAAAGATGTTTAATAAATTTAAAGGTCAATCTAAAGTTATCGGGCAGTTTGGAATTGGTGATGATGGGCATATTGCCGGAGTCCTACCTTTTACTTTAGGTGCAACCACGTTAGATTCAGTTGTATATTACGAATCTCGCCCGTATAACAGACTTAGCTTGTCACTTAGGGCCCTTAAAGATATAGATATTAGCTACGTCTTTTGCTTCGGAGCCAACAAACTAAATGCTCTCAAGCGGCTCAAGGCAGCTCAAGAATCGTTAGACTCGTTTCCATCGTTAATTCTTAACGATATGAAAAACGTAACAGTATATAATGATCAATTAGAGGAGGGTGAATGAAGATAGCTGTACATGGTCTAGGTAGAATGGGTAGCCAGATAGTCAGAAAGCTTGCTGAATCTGGACAAGTAGAAGTAATTGCTCATAACCGTAGCCCAGAACCGATAGACACCGCTAAAACATACGGAGCTTTAGGAGCTTATAGTAAAGAAGAAGTACTGGCGGCCTTTGACAATCAGCCCGTAACCCTATGGCTTATGTTGCCGGCTGAAGTCATAGACGAGCAATTAAACGAGTGGTTAAAAATACTACCAAAGCACAGCCTAATTATTGACGGCGGTAATTCAGATTTTAGATTAACCAAAAAACGTAATGGCACAGTAACCAGCGAAGACCACAAGTATGTAGATATTGGAGTAAGTGGTGGCGTCTGGGGCTATCAGAACGGTTTTTCAATGATGGTAGGGTCAGATAGCGAGGCAGCCTTTAATAGTTTAAAGCCAGTCTTAGAAGTGCTAGCTGCCCCAGAGGGACAATACCAATACTTTGGGCCATCAGGTAGCGGCCACTTCGTTAAGATGACACATAATGCAATTGAATACGGCATGATGGAAAGCCTAGCTGAAGGCTATAGGTTCCTAAAGGAAGGACCATATAACAACTTAGATCTCAAGAAGGCTGCTGATGTTTGGCAGCATCACAGTGTCATAACCTCTTGGCTAAATGAATTAGTCAGCGACATTATGGCAGACAACCCAGAGCTTGAGGGCATAGAAGGAATAGTTGCTGAGTCTGGCGAAGCTAAATGGGCACTTGAGGCTGCTAAAGAACTTGGCATAGATATGCCAGCTATAAACACCTCCCTACATGTCCGAGTTGACTCTCAAAACGGACAAACAAGTTATGCTACTAAGCTACTGGCAGCTATGAGGAATAAATTTGGTGGGCATAATCTCAATGCCGGCTAATTTAGAACCGACTGTCTTAGTAATCTTCGGGGTCAGTGGTGATTTAGCTGGCCGTAAAGTCT
>DAHVAE010000042.1 GCA_027314795.1 Candidatus Saccharimonadota bacterium | reverse complement strand
TCTAATGATATACAGCCAATACAGATTAACTAGAGGACAATACGCCCTTAAAAAAGCATCGACTTTTACTAAGAAGTCGCCTAAAAACAAACGTTTAGTGATCAAGATTAAGCTTAATCATTACGGCACGCCCTTTGAGCTAAGAGTATTTTAATGAGCTTACTACTGCCCGATATACGGATAGTAGTAAATTGACTTAATGCTCATAAAGGCTGGCAAAGCCGAGTTATCTATACCATTATTTGGGAATTGGGCTGTATCTTCGCCGCCCCATACACCACCAAGAGCTAGGTTGATTATCATATACATCGGCTGATCAAATGGCCAAGTCGTAAAGTCAGCCCCAGCAGTCTTCGTATAAGTAAAGTAGGGGCTATCGTTAATTTCAAAAGTTATGGTTGTCGGCGTCCATAATAACGAGTACTTATAATACTGTGTATTGTTATTTGGTAATGTTATTTGATTGAAGTCACCGACTGAGTTAGGGTTACTCTGGTTAGTTTGAAGTGTATGAACTACCCCATAAACTATATTAGGATTAAACCCAACAGCTTCAACCATATCTATTTCGCCACCGTTCAGAAAGCGTGTTGTATCTGATGATGGGCTCAAGTCTTCATACTTAGTGTTAGCGGGTAAAAACCATATAGCTGGCCATGTTCCTACGCCGCTTGGAAGTTTTGCTGTAACATCAAATCTCCCATACAAAAATGAGAGCTTACCTTGAGTATCAATTCGAGACGAAGCATACTGAAGACCGCCCGGTTCAGTCTGCATCGTAGCTGCCATTATTAGGGAGCCCCCACTAATCCGTAGATTAGCTGCATTATCTGTATAATATTCAGCTTCGTTATTACCATTGTTTGGCCAGCCAAGGTTGACGTTCCAATATTTTTTACTCAGAATACTTGAACCGTAATGGCTGTAATTTTGTGCCCAAGTAGGGTATGTAGAGAACTGCTTATCGCCTTGAACTGGCCCTTCAGTAGTAACCGCCTTAGGAGACTCTTGTTTTTGCTGAAAGATATTCACAGACACTAAACCATTGCTACCGGCTGCAGCAGTCTGACTACCATGAGTAGCAATCAATATAGCCAAAATAGCTACAGCGATAATAGCCAATCTACCAGGTGTTGATAGAAAAGCATTCGACTTTTTATGAAAACTTTTTACATTTTTAGATATCTTTTTTGCTAGCTGCTTGAATCCTTTTTTCTGCCGATATACCCACTTATTTAATTTGCTAAAGAAAACTGGCTTTTTTACCTGTTTGGTTACTTTAGCTATAGGTCTAGTTGGCCTACTTGTTCTTAAAGAGGCTTTACTAGTGGACTTTATAGTTGACTTGGATAATTTCTTACTAGGCATAAAAACATCTCAATAGTATGGTATATTATATCATTGTCTTGACTTTTGCGCAATGTTTATTAATGGTTATTATACTATGACTACAAGTAAGCATTAGCAATAATTGACGAGATGGGGAGTTAGAACTTAGGATGCTAATATAATTGCGAGAAAGTCCGATCTCGCACGCCTGAACGCGAACATTCCGGAAGAAGTGCTCGATGAACCCTGGCGCTTAAAAGCTGCGGAAGACAGAGGAGCTAGTTGTTGTCGTTGCAACAACCGAAGTTATTAAGAATGCAACGGTGTGGCTTCGCGGACCGCTGAACTTAAGAATAAGGCCCAAAGGCCAATTCCTTACGATTAAGAGTTAGATAATGTGCCTGCAAGGCTTTTTGAGGGGCACCGGATCAGTGCCCAGACGCTTGTTAAGATACGTCTTTAGTCTTTTTACTTTTGTTAAAAACAAGCCTTTCAATAATAAACAAAGCTATTAATGGTACTAAAGAAAGTAACGCCAGCCAATAATTAAAGTGGGTGCTGGCGCTCGGCAGATTACGTTGTGAAGCCATCAAATTAGGTTTAGATATTGGTAACTGGCTACGAGCTGCAGTCAGGATAGCGCCAGTAGCGTCGCCAGCATCCGATAAGTCGTTGCTGCTAGCTGGGGCTAAGTAGGCAAGTATTATCCCGCTTAACGAAGACCGGCTTGTATTTGAGCCGATAAAGGCAACATGATTGTTGCTATTAAGCAATTGTGTTTGACTAGCAATTGGATCGAACGTAGATAGGCTGCCGTACCAATTACCAAATATGTTAATAAACAAAAACCCAAACCAGCCACGAACATTAAAACTCGTATTTATGAAATTCAGGACATTAGCTTTAGCCTCAGCGCTGCCACTTATTGCCGTACCGCCACTACCATTATTGTATACTGATGCGTCACCAGAGTAAGCAGCCAGGTTAATATTGTTGTATATACTATCAGTATTGATATTAACAACAGGGGTAGGGCTAGATATAGATTGAGTAATATTTTGGTTCAATAACCCATCCCCTAGCACATACGCATTTGTTTGTGGGATAGTTTTAAGTACGTAACCATACCAATGACCTGTGACATTTATTATCACAAAAAGTAGGTTATTAGCACTTATGTCACTATTTATGTAATTTTCTAGATTTAATACCGTGGTAGCATTACCACTAATAGCTAGCCCATTATTGCTATTATTAGCTACCAGCGCATTCCCGCTTTCGGCCGTCAAGCTAATATTATTGTCGACGACTGAATTACCGCTCAAACTGGCCGGAGACTCTACTGTAGAATTAGCTGTGTTTAGTAGTTGGTCAACTAAGCTTTGAGGTAATAAAATGTCGCCATACAAATTACCATAGATGTTAATAGTTCCTTCAAACACTTGATTGCTAGCAATTACTGAGTTAATTAAGTTAACTACATTAGCTATAGCATCTGCATTACCGCTAGTTGCACTCCCATTGCTACCGTTGTTTGTGACTGTAGCACTACCAGTTTGAGCAACTAAATTACTATTGTTGCTGATAGATGAGTTTGTGCTGGTAGATGGTGCGCTAGCTGTGCTGGTAGTTTGGCTGATCGGTACTACTGTTGGGTTGACAATAATATTGCCAGTTTGATTACCATATACGTTATCGGTAAAAGTTGTTGCAGGCGGAGTGCTGGGGCTCTTAGTATTAACCTCGTTAACGCTATTAAGTAAAACATCCGAGTTACCACTTATAGCCGTACCACTACTACCGGTAGTAGCAACAGTTGTTTGGCCACTAGTTGCATTCTGAGTAGTACAGTTGTTTATAGCAGTATCCGGAGTTGTACTGCTGCCTGTAGGCAGGACGTCATTGGTTGGCTGGGGACTACAAGTTATAGGAGTATTAGTGGCTACTATAGGCTGGGGACTATTGCTATTGCTAGTTAAGTTATTGTTGGTCTGAGTTTGCGTAGCGGTCGTAGGGTTATTTTGAGGTGTTTTTACTAAGCCATCACTGCTGCTCGGGCTATTTGAGGGGCAGTCAGTTGACTCAGTTGGAGAAGGGGTACTCGTAGGTGCTGAGCTAACCAACGCTTGCCCAGACTGCGCACAAGCTGAATTTTGATTAATACTTGATACATCGGCGTATACCTTAGTGCTCCCTATGTTAAGAAACATAACAAGCAAGGATATGGTTGTTATGCCACTACCAATTATGCCTTTAAACCAACGTTTATGATTATTCATAATAACTAAGCCTTGATTGACACGGATGAGCCCAGCTTGAATGGCTCATCCAATGTCAATACCATCTACCTTTAATTTATAGAAATTGTAGATGACTGCGAGTCAGAGTTACTAACGTTGCCGCTCATAGCAGAGTTATTATTGCCACTACTCTTAACTATAGCATTGCCGCTCTTAGCATCCTGATTGCTCACATTAGTAACAACGACGTTGGTAGTAGTGCTAGTGTTATCACTACCAATTACAGCTGTGTTACTTGAGTTATTATCGCCACTACCTGAGCCACCTAAATTAGGTAAATTGTTAGTAGCTGTAGGCGTACTAACCGATACTCCAATAGCTTGCGAATTAGCGTTGCTGGTATTCCCGCTATTAGCTGAATTACCGTTGCCGCTATTACTACTGTTATTGTCTTCGTACCACTTGTGTTGCTGGTTTGACCCAGTAACGGTAGCATTGCCCGTATTGGCTTCTTGGCTACTTAAATTTGTCGCAACTACACTTGTGTTTGTTTTACTGTTGCCATCACCAAGATAAAGGTTATTATTTTGGTTATGGTGGTGATGATAGTCAGGATTAGCGTTAACTAAACCCGACGCACTACCAGCCAAGCCAATAGCGGTCACGCCCGCAACAGCAAGCCTTGCAATATGCGTTTTTATCATCCTCCCTCCTTTCGTTTAGTTAATATACCTTTCGAGTGAGTGGCCACCCGATGCAAGAAAGTCAACAACATCACTTGCTTACATCGAATTGTCACCAAATTTTACATCAGCTGCCTCCTTAGTTATTAGTTTGCACGGATATAGAGCTACTAGACTTATTAACACCGTTGCCACTTGAAGACTGTCGGTCTGATACCGATATACTTACATTATCACCGGCAGTTTTAAAAGTTTGGTTGTAATTAACTGGGTTAGACAAATTGACTTGCTGACCGTTAACATTAACTTTGGCTGTACTGGTACCGGTAGGCTCGTTAGTAGCAGCCAAATTAGACGCCTGCCTAGCAGCCGTTGCAGTAGTTTTAATTTCCTTAGGGGCCAAACTATTTGTAGAGCGAATTGTAGTACGAAGCATAAGTACGGATAATATAACAAGTAGTATAACGATGACAATGAATAAAAGATTTATTTTATTTGCCCGATTAAAATAACTTCTCGTTGGAAGAGGCCTGCTATTTAAACCCTCCGTTATTACGCCAGACATTCTGCTCCCTCCTTGTATTGTTATTATATAACCTAAAATAACTTTGTTCAAATAGTATTTATTTATTGCCTAAATCGTATATAATATCCGGCTTCATCACTGTAAGATAATACACATATTGTAATTAAACGTTAGACGCTATCATTTACAGGTTAGAGCCTTATATAATAAGACTACTCATGTGCGGCATTGTTGCGTATAACGGCGATAATTCAGCCATATTAAATAGCCTCATAACAGGTCTTAAGCGATTAGAATATAGGGGTTATGATTCTGCCGGCATAGCCCTTCTTACAAATAAAAAGGTTTATGTAAAAAAGGCAACAGGTAAAGTAGCGGCCTTAGAAAGCCAGATCTTAAGGCAGCCGCCTACAAGCCTTGGCAGTGTTGGCATGGCCCATACAAGGTGGGCAACTCATGGCTCCGCCACTAAACTCAACGCTCACCCACATACTAGTAGCGACAGGTCTATCTGGGTAGTCCATAACGGTATTATTGAAAACTACCAAATACTAAAGAAGAAGCTGGAAAATAAGGGTATAGCCTTTGAAAGTGAAACAGATTCCGAAGTTATCGCAAAGCTTATTGGGTCACTATATAAAGGCGACCTAAGAAAGGCCGTGCTTAAAGCTACTGAACAACTAAGTGGAGCATTTTCTATTTGTGTAATGCATGAAAAGGAACCAAATAGGCTTATTGGCCTTAAGATGGCTAGTCCGTTAGTTGTCGGCATAGGTGAAGGTGAGATAATTATTGCTTCAGACATATCAGCTATTATCGACCGCACTAAGCGCGTAGTTTATCTGGAAGACGGTGAACTAATAGACGTCAATAGTGGCAATTATGAAGTAGTCAACTTTGATAATGAAGCCCGAAGCAAAACCATTACAAGCATTGATTGGGATTTAGATAAAATTACTAAAGCTGGTTATGATCATTTTTTACTAAAAGAAATAATGGAACAACCACAAGTAATTACTGACTCCATTCGTGGTCGCATTTTACATGACTCGGCTGATGTCCATTTTGGCGGACTCTTTGATATCCAAAAAAGACTAAAAAACATCAACAATGTTGTTTTACTTGGGGTTGGGTCGTCATACTATGCTGCTAAGTTAGGTGAGCTTTACTTTAATGCTCTTTCAGGCGTACCAGCAGCCGCTGCCATGTCGCCAGAGTTTAGGTATAACAAATCACACATAAACGATAAAACTTGGGTTATAGCGATATCTCAATCTGGTGAAACAGCTGACACAATTGCCGCAATTGAAGAGGCTAAAAAACATCGGGCCTTAGTTACCGGATTAGTCAACGTAGTCGGTTCAACTATTGCGAGAATTACCGACGCCGGGATCTACAACCACATTGGTCCAGAAGTATCCGTGGCCTCAACCAAGGCTTTTACTTCACAAAGCCTACTCCTCCTCATGCAAGCTGTTTTGCTTGGTCGTCAAGACGATCTAGATTACGCACTAGCTAAAGACATGCTATCTAAAATAGAGTATCTACCCACTGTTATTAATAAGCTGCTAAAAACTCGGCAGCAAATAGAAGACGTTGCTAATCACTTATATAAATCCAGAAGCCTGCTGTACATAGGGCGCAGGTTTAACTATCCAATTGCCTTAGAAGGCGCTCTAAAAATTAAAGAGATAGCATACATCCACGCCGAAGGTTTAAGCGCCGGTGAGCTTAAACACGGCT
>DAHVAE010000041.1 GCA_027314795.1 Candidatus Saccharimonadota bacterium | reverse complement strand
TGAAATATAAGAGTTTATCTAACTAGACATACTCAAGCATTACATAATGTCAAAGGAAAGTTAAATTCTGACCCTAAGATAGACGTTGGATTGACTAAGCTTGGTATTAAGCAAGCAGATGAACTATCTAGTAAACTAAAACCAGGAAGCTTTGACGTTATTTATATTGCTGAATTTTTACGTACTATAAACAAACTACTGACTTTATTAACAGAAATCACAAAGTCGACGTAATTAAAGATAGAAGATTGCATGATGGGTAAAGTTATGAAGACGTAAGGTATAGAGTCGGTAGTTTTATGACCGATTTGAAGAAAACTAGATTATAATGCAGTATTAATAGTGACACACGGGTCTGTATTGCAAGCAATTTATGGAATATCGATGGTTTTAGATATTGATCAAGCATCATACTTTGAAATTAAACAAGGCAAATTCTTGATTGTAGATATTTAATCCTTAACAAATGTTACTATAACAACTCCTGGGAAAAAGAAACCTGGAGGTTGGTTAGAATCTGCTTCCCTCTGTAATTCATCAAGGGCGTCATTCCAATCTTTTACCGCAACTTCCTTACCCTGTATTTTTAGGTCTGTAGATCCTGCTTCTCGCAGTTTAAGTACTTGGGAATAATCTAACATCTGAGTTGGTTCTTCTATTACTGCATCTACTTGGCCTTTAACTCCAGAATTCTGAATATTTTGTTCTAGTTCTGCACCAAAATCAGCATCAAAGAGGAAACCACCATTAATCATAAAATCTTTTACTTTCTCGAATGCTTGACTTCCATGTGCTGATGCCCAGTCATAGTCCATTAATATTGCTCGACCGTGAGGTTTAGTTACTCTAAGTACTTCCTTAATAGCATCTAGCTTATCTTTGCCTAGATGAGAAATAACGAAACGAGCATGAGTAGTGTCAAAAGATTCATCGTCTATTGGTAAATGTCTTACATCAGCTTTTACCGTAACGGCACCGGCAAGTTGTTGCTGATGAAGAAAAGCTTCTCTTCTATCTACTGCTGTATATTTACCCCCCTGAGAAGTAACGTATCTAAATAAGTCGGTGTTTGGTCCAGCGCCAATATCTAATAATGTATTTCCAGCTTTTAGGTGGCCTATGGCTCTAATAGATAATTGTGTTGGTAAATCAAAACTTGATAATCGTTCAGTTTCTTGAACAAAGTTTCCTTCTTCGGACTCATAGATATTGGCTGGGTCTGATTTCACTTAAATAGATTATATCAAGATTACTGACCCCCTTGTTAAAATTAGAAATAGTTCTGATGTTTTTTACTAAGCCATCCCAAGCATAAGCGTAATGACTTCTGTTATCTTAGAATTATCACCCTTGTTTTGATATCATTAAGCAATGTCAAATATTACTCACATGGAACAGCAAGAAAGGTGGGATAAAGAACATAAAAAACCGAATGTTTTGCCTCAAATGGATTCTCGCAAAGGATCAAGCGGAGTAATCAAGTTTTTAGAGTGGCTAAAGAAACAGGGTAAAAAACCTAACGAACTAAGTGGAATAGAAATATGCTGTGGTAAGGGTCGTAACGTTATATGGTTATCAGAACAGGGTGTACAGATGATAGGTATAGATTTCTCGCCTGCTGCTATAAAAGAAGCCAATAAAAGAGCCGAGGAATCGGGAGTTTCAGATAAAACGAAATTCTTAGTACAAGACGCAACTCGATCTTATCCTATTGAACCATATAGCCTAGACTTTGTTGTAGACTGTTTTGGTTCAACAGATATTGAAAGTGTTGAAGGACGAAAAGCAGCACTAAGTAATATAACTACGGTACTAAAACCAGGTGGTTACTTAATGGTTTATCTTCTATCTTCTGAGGATGAATTTCAAAAAGAAATGATTGCTAAAAGTCCTGGTCCTGATAAAGGCAGCTTTATACATACAGTTAATGGTAAGTATGAAAAATCCTTTACTGAAGATGAGGTCAAGGAATTCTATAAAGGTTTAAAGCTTTGTATTCTAGAGCGAGTATCTAAAACCGATATGTTTTTTGGTAAAAAATATAATGCTAATCACATTTGGGCAGTGTTCCAAAAGAATTTATCTAATCAATAACGTTATGGGAGACATTAATAACCAAACAATCGATAGTTACAACAAAGCTGTAGATAAATACATAGAATCATCACCACAAATAGTTAGAGCTGAAATAAAGTCCTGGATAGATAAAAATCTGAAACATCTAGACAAGTCTGCCAAGATTCTTGAAATAGGTAGCGGTACAGGTAAGGATGCGAGATATATAATGTCGTTGGGTTATGAAATGGTATTAACTGACGCTAGCAAGGGTTTCGTAGACTTTTTAAATAAACGAGGTAATAAAGCACATATACTCAACGCTATAACAGATGATCTTGGTGATTACTACGATATGGTATTCGCAGATGCAGTATTTCTTCACTTCAATAAAGACCAACTGAAAAGAGTGCTTGAAAAAGTGTTTGAATCCTTAAATCCGAATGGACGTATAGTTTTCAGCTTGAAAGCAGGCAAAGGTGAAGAGATAACCAACAGAAAATTGGATGTTTCTCGTTACTTTTGTTATTGGGACAAAAAAAATATAAACAAACTTTTAGAAGTTACGGGTTATAAAAACATTCAAGTTGAAACTGTAGAGGACTATAGGGGCAAGACTCGACCCGATTGGTTACTCATAAATGCAGTTAAATAATAGTAACCTACCCTATTGCCAAGGTTAGAACTTTTTCTGATATCCTTCACTAGGTGACCCCAAATATAAACTATAATTCAAACTATTTTCTATAAACATCTCTTCTATGACTTATTCTAATAATTAGAATTTGTAATCGCTTGTCACTAATATCGTATAAAACACGATACTCTCCAACTCTAAGACGCCAGCTTCCAATACCAACCATTGGTCTAACACTGCCCTTTCTGGGGTTATTAGATAATTTGTATATGGCTTTTGATATTCTTAAAGAAACCTGCTTAGGAAGTTTTTTGAGTTCTTTAAAAGCACTATTGGTAAAATTAACTTCGTAGGTCATCGTATGTAAGCCCTAATTCTTTTAGAGCATCTTCGAATGATACGCTGGGCTCACTACGTCGTTTTTTTATTTCATTAATGTCTTCTAGGTCTTCAAGCATCTCTTCCAGACTATCGTTTATTATAGCTGATGCTGAACGTCCTTCAGCTACAGCCTTATGGAGAACGAATTTCTTAGTCCTAGGAGTTAAATAAATAGTTGTTTTTTCAGATAAATTACTCACAGCTACATTATAGCGTTATGAAGTTATGACATCAAGATTATTATTCACTTGTTTTTCAATCATTTGAAAATTAGAAATAGTTCTGATGTTCTTTACCTAGTGACTTCGTCCGATAATATACTTAGGTCTTGCTTTTCTCGGTAGCTAATCTGCTAGAAAGTTTTTGTAGCCCGACTTCCATTACTAACAGAGCTACTACAATGCCTAACGAATCAAGGCAAAGACTTGTAATTGGTAACTTAGCAATTATTGCCATAAAGACACCAGTAATAATCAAGCCGGCCGTTCCAGCAAAAAGGGCATTACGTCCTGTCAGTGGGTACTCTTTGTTTTTAAAAGCTAATATATATCTATAAACAAAACCAGCTATAACGCCAGCTGCAAGTGTTATATGAACTATCAAAATAAGCGATATCAGCATCTAGCTTAAGTATAAGTTTTGTCTTAAGTTTAGGCAATACTTTGATATAATTTTGAAGAAGTAAGAGGGGTATATGTTTAGTTCAATTAATAAAGTAGCGACCTTTATCTGGCAGTGGCGGTTAATTAGTTTAGCCTTAGCGGCTTTAATTGCAGCTTTAATTACCTACTTCAGTGGTTTGCACACGGCATCAAATATCATATTAGCTACTGTTTCTTTAGTTGAGGTTATTCCTCTTCTTTGGGGTATGTGGGATGACATTAGGAATGGTACTTATGGCATAGATATTTTAGCTGCTACAGCTATTATAGCTTCGGTTCTACTTAAGCAATACTGGGCAGCAATAATTGTTGTCGTCATGCTAACTGGTGGGGAGTCTCTAGAAAACTATGCAGATAATAGGGCATTGAGTGAGCTACGCGCCCTTCTAGAACATGCACCAACAATAGCTCATTTAGTTAAAAACAAGAAACAAGTAGACATTAAAGCCAGTGAACTGAAAGTTGGAGACAGGTTCGTTATTAAGCCAGGAGAACTTGTGCCAACTGATGGTGTAATTATTGAAGGTAGCTCGTCGTTTGATGAGTCATCATTAACTGGCGAAAGCGTACCCGTATCTAAAAGCCTGACTGAATCGCTGCTTAGTGGTTCAGTCAATATGGAAGGCACAGTAATTGTTAAGGCTACCGCTATGGCTAAAGACAGCCAGTACCAACAGATAGTTAAACTTGTTGAATCAGCTGCCGCATCTAAGGCTCCGTTTGTCAGACTGGCTGATAGGTACAGCATACCTTTTACTTTGATGGCTTATGCTATAGCTGGTAGCGTTTGGGCCATATCTGGGCAAGCTATAAGGTTCCTAGAAGTAATTATAGTTGCTACACCATGCCCACTGCTGCTAGCGGCACCGATTGCTTTAATTTCTGGCATGAGTCGAGCTAGTCGTTACGGTATTATAATCAAAACCGGATCTGCTCTAGAAAAACTGGCAGAGGCTCAAACAATTGGATTTGATAAAACTGGTACACTTACTTCTGGCAAGCTAACTGTAGATAGTATTAAATCCTTTAACAACTTTAAGGTTGGCGACGTCTTAAGTTATGGTGCAAGTTTAGAGCAGTACTCAAATCATGTTATAGCTAAGGCCATAACCAATGAGGCATTGAATCGTAAAGTTAAAACAATCAAAGTTAAAGGACTGAGTGAGATATCAGGACAAGGCCTAACAGCTAACTATAAATCTCAGAAATTAATTGTCGGACGACTTAGCCTGCTAGTAAGTGAAGGCGTTAAAATACCAAATAGTATAAGTAACGTTAAACAAGCCAATACTATGGTATTTGTTGGACTAGACAAAGAACTTGTTGGTTATCTAAGTCTTAAGGACCAGATTAGAAAAGAGTCTAAGGCTACGCTACGTTCTCTTAAAGCGCTGGGTATTAAGAACTTCTTATTGGTTACAGGGGACAACAAAAAGGTTGCTAATACCATTGCTAGCGAACTTGGGATTAAGACAGTGGTTGCCGAGGCGTTACCTGCAGATAAACTAAATGCAATTGAAAAAGTTAAAGAAAGGCCAGTTGTATTTGTTGGTGATGGTGTGAATGATGCGCCTGTACTTACAGCTTCTGATGTTGGTATCGCACTTGGCGCGAGAGGCTCTACAGCCGCCAGTGAATCAGCAGACATGGTAATAATGCTCGATGATATAGCTCATGTGGAGTCAGCTTATAGGCTTGCTCGACGCACCTTTGGCATAGCTAAGCAGAGCATACTAATCGGTATAGCTTTAAGCGTTGTTTTGATGCTAATATTTGCCACTGGACATTTTCTACCGGTATATGGCGCCGTCTTGCAAGAAGTTGTAGATGTCTTTGTTATCTTTAACGCTCTAAGAGTACACAATATTAAACTTACCTAAGGGCAAAAGCTATTAGTAATGGTACAAATAAATTATCTAGTCCAAAGACAGAGAAGTTCTCTAGAGCTGCTGCAGCTAAGGCCAGCATAATATATGCCAGATACCCATGAGGATGGGTTATATGCCTGCTATAATTAACGAGAAGAATGACGGCAACAATAAAGAAAGTTAGACTGCCAACTACACTCTTGGTCCTACCGAATATATTATAGTTAGTACTTTTCCCAAATTGCGAGCCAAAGATGCCTGCAAGTCCATCGGCCAAACCCATGGATAAAATAGCAGTTGCATAGACTAACTTGTCATGAGTAAGAAAAGCAACGATAATCACCGATAATGCAAAGAAGACCTCTCCCCAAGTTGGCCTTTGGACGCTATGGATTGATTGAAAGATCCTTAACTTTTTAGAAATTAAAACTGCTACTAAAAAAGCTAAACCAAGTAGTTCAATGTTTAACCAGCTAAGATAGTATGGCCAAAAAGCTACAAAACAGCCAACTATTATATGAACAGCTTTACGGCTAATTTCATCATTGGGTTTTTTAACTCGCCACCAAAGTTCGTTGGTTAGTAGAACTATTAAAACAACAACTATTGTTAGTATTAAAGACATTACATTTACGATATACCATTGAAGATATTTAAGCTATAAATTTACTTGGTCGGGGATGCGGGATTTGAACCCACGACCTCCGCGTCCCGAACGCGGCGCGATACCGGACTGAGCTAATCCCCGTAATTAAGTTAAGGCAGCTTAATTATACCCGCATCATAATTGCTTGAGCCAGTAGTGGCTGATGGGGTGCTGGAAGCAATTGGGTTAGCATTAGCAAAGTTTTGTCCAATTATTACAATAAACGTATCTTGATTATAAGTTACTGCTTCCCTAGCTTCTTGAGAACTAGTGTCACTAGTAACGACAGGGCCTGA
>DAHVAE010000040.1 GCA_027314795.1 Candidatus Saccharimonadota bacterium | reverse complement strand
AGGTCTGCAAAACCTTTTACGCCGGTTCAATTCCGGTAGGCGCTTCCAATAAGCTATGGGCGAGTGGCGGAACTGGTATACGCGACGGACTTAAAATCCGTTGGCCTTTAAAGCCTTGAGGGTTCGAGTCCCTCCTCGCCCACCAAAGCAAAGCCGTTAACTTAAGGTAACGGCTTGGCTTCGCCAACTATAAATGGATAAAAGATAGTGGGTGGAATAGAATCCACAGCTTTGAAGGCGCAGTTGGAGATTGGCTTAATATTGCTGCTGTCGTGTTCGACGTCTTAAGTAACCCGCTGGTTGTTTTGATAAGTCCGACAACCTGATTTGGTTGAGACTTATAGGAAATTGGCTTTAGAGATATAGATTCAGCTACGGCGCTGCCGCCCCAAGAGACGACTTCTACTGGCTGGCTGGCAGTAGCAGTTATAACTTGGTTGTCCCACGGAACCGTATACTCACCAACAACCGCACCCCGCCCAATACTTGAGATGTTTGGTGGGCTTGAAAAGTTAGACTGGGCGGCAGTAATTAAAGGCTGGCTAGCAGCCAAGGCATCAAATAGAGTAGGAGCCTGCATTATGGCCGTAACTATGGTAAGCGGGTTGTTGTTAATGCTGATCTTTGAAGCAGATAAGTAGACGCCACCAGCTTGATTAGTGTTGCCAGTCTTTATGCCAACAATATTATTTTTACCTAGCAGGAAGTTAACGTTATGGATAGTGCCAACAGCCGGTATGCCGCTAGCAGCTGGCTGGGCAACTATCTGAGCTATAACCGGGTTAGCCATAGCCAGTTCGCCTAGCTTAACTAAATCAGCTGCTGTTGAGGTTGTACTAGGGTTATAACCACTGGCATCATTCCCAACGTGAGTGGTATTCAGACCTTGATCTTTTAAATACTGGTTAGCGTAAGCCGAGTAGTTAGCAATTGAGCCAAAAGCCCAAATAGCTAGGCTGTCGGCAATATTGTCTGCTGAAGGCAAAAGCATACCTTCAAGCATTTGGTACTCACTAAGCTGCTCACCACTGTAGACCAACATATCTGAGCCTTGTTCACTTTCATAGATGTCATATAAGACGACGTCAGCTGGCGTAATGGTAATCGTCGGGCCGCTTTGGCTTAAATTTAACGGGTACTTTTGCAGTACGCATAAAGCCGTTATTAACTTAGCTACTGAGGCTGTTGGTGCCGGTGTTTGGTTGCCATGCGTGGCGACTACACCAACGTTATTTATACCAATAGCTGATTGGCCATAAGCAGGCCAAGGCAGGGTTTCGCTTGGGATAGTGCCAGCTGTAGTCTTAAAGGTAGTTGTTGGCTGAATAGATGGTACTGCAGCCGTTAAGGCCCAAATAACGTAGCCAGCAACCAAAATAACTATAATGACTAAAACAAAAGACCACTTACGTTTACTTTTCTCGGCGGCTTCTTTCATGTATAAACAATAATATCAAGTTAGGAGTAAGCGAACTAGAGGAACTTCAGGAGTTGTCCGCAAGCAGTTAAGCAGGCTATAATAGCTAATTAGTAATATGGAGGTGATATGACGGTTATATCAATTATTGTAATCGTAGTTATTGTGCTGCTAATTATTTTAGCAATTGCACTGTATAACGGCTTAGTTAGACTTAATCAAAGAGTAGATGAGGCTTGGAGTGATATAACTGTTCAGCTTAAAAGGCGTTATGACCTTATCCCCAATTTGGTTAATACCGTCAAAGGCTATGCCAAGCATGAAAAGACAGTCTTTGAGGACGTAACTAAAGCTCGTACGCAAGCCATTAATTCTAACAGCGTTAAAGAAACAGCTAAGGCTGAAAACCAGTTTTCTCAAACCTTAAAAAGCTTATTTGCTGTTGCGGAGAACTACCCCGACTTAAAGGCCAGCGAAAACTTCAGGGAATTGCAGGCTGAACTTACCGATACCGAAGATAAGATCCAAGCTGCCAGACGCTTCTATAATAACGAAGTCAAAGACTTTAATACCCGTCGTCAAACTTTTCCAACTAGGATCTTTGCTAAAAGATTACATTTTGATCATGACCGTGAATACTTCGAACTAGATGAAGGCGCAAGCCAGGCCGTCAGTGAGCCAGTAGAGGTTAACTTTAATAACTAAGTATGTATAAAGACGTTGGTCAAAACAAAAGACGCACCATATATATTATGGTTTTATTCTTTTTGTTTGTAGTTATTGTTATCTGGTTATTCGTTAAGTTTCTAAATGGCAATCTAGCAATCTTTTACGGGGGAGTAATCGGCGCTTTTATTTATACCGCCTTCAGTTACTTCTTAGGAGCTAGAATGTCTCTAGCTGTTAACCGGGCTCGGCAGATTCAAAAGAAAGACAACCCCCAACTGTTTAGAATTATTGAAAACCTAGCTATAACAGATGGGCTGCCAATGCCTAAGGTCTACATTATGGACGACCCATCACCAAACGCTTTTGCTACCGGTCGCGATCCGAACCATTCAGCTGTCTGTGTAACTTCAGGCCTACTAGATATTATGGATAAAGATGAGCTTCAGGGAGTATTGGCTCATGAACTTAGCCACATAAAAAACTATGACATGAGAGTTAATATGATTGCTTTTGCTCTAACTGCCATAATCTCTTTGCTAGCAGATATAATTATTAGGCTTGTTTGGTTTGGTGGCTTTGGCGATGAAAGAGAGAATGCTAATAATCAAATCTTTATGGTTTTAGGTATTGTCGCGGCCATACTTGCACCAATTGTTGCCATGTTTATCCAGCTAGCCATAACACGTCAACGTGAATACCTTGCTGACGCGAGCGGCGTTCTTACTACTCGTTATCCCGAAGGTCTTATTAGCGCACTTAGAAAAATTGGCAGGGTAGGCAGCTCAACAAAGGTTCAGAACTCGTCAACTGCCCACATGTTCTTTGCTAGCCCTCTTAAAAAGCACAGTTTATCTAGTCTATTTAGTACTCACCCACCAATTCCACTAAGGATAAAAAGACTGCAGGATATGGAAGGTCATGCCTAAAGTTAATCAGGGGCGGGCAGCAAACCCTAGGCCCAAACATAAAAGTTCAAAAAAAGCCGTACCAAAAACTAGAAGAGTTAAGGAAGTTAATGTAGTCACGGCTAAAGTGCCGAATGTTTTAAATATATCTACTGCTAGTTGGCTGGTTATCTGGAAACATCGAAAAACCTTTTCAGTTATTACTCTTATATATGGCTTAGCCTATTTGGTATTAGTACTAGGCTTATCCAGTCCTGCTAACGTTAGTGGTTTAAAAGCCGAGTTTAGCAGTGTCTTTCATGGCCATTTAAGCACGCTCTATTCTGGTTTTAATGTTTATACGTATCTTGTCGGTTCAACTACTTCGGCTTCATCTGCTTCAGGTAGCGCCTACCAAGTCTTTATTATTATCATAGCTAGCTTAAGTATTATCTGGACGCTCCGGCAGGTTTACCAAGGTACTAAAATACGAGCCCGAGACAGTTATTACCAAGGCTTATACCCATTAGCTCAATACATTTTAATTTTACTATTTATTGCCGTAGAACTTATTCCGCTAGCTCTCGGCGCTGGACTATACACGCTACTACTAAATGGCGGTATAGCCGTGACGATACTTGAGAAGGTTTTGTCTATAGCCCTAGTTCTTGGTTTAGTCGGTTTTAGCTTGTATCTAATTAGCTCCTCAGTTATCGCCTTATATATTGTTACTTTACCCAATATGACGCCTCTTAAAGCCTTAAGATCAGCCAAAGGCCTAGTTAGGGGTCGTCGCTGGAGCGTCTTTCGAAAAATAATCTTTCTGCCATTTCTCCTATTTGTTGTAACAGCGATTATCATGCTGCCATTTATCATAATCCTGCCTGCTATCTCTGCCTGGTTGTTCTTTATATTGACTCTAATTGGCTTAGTATATATACATAGTTACCTATATAACCTTTATAGGGGGTTAATTGATGACGAGAGCTCAGGCTGAAAAACGCATAGCCAAGCTTAAAGAGCTAATCGAAGACTATCGATACCGCTATCACGTGCTTGATGAATCAATCATAAGTGATGAAGCAGCCGATAGCCTTAAACATGAGCTGTCTCAGCTTGAAGACCAATACCCCGACCTGATTACTCCAGACAGTCCAACGCAGCGGGTTGCCGGTCGGCCACTGCCTGGCTTCACATCCGTACCCCATAAACAGCGAATGCTTAGTCTTAACGATGCCTTTAGCTATGATGAATTAGCTAGTTGGCAGGAGCGAATCAAAAAGATCCTAAACCTAAACAAGCTAGAGTACTTTGTAGACATTAAAATGGATGGCTTAGCTTGTGCCTTAATTTATGAAGACGGCCAACTAACTCAAGGCATAACTAGAGGTGATGGCTATGTGGGTGAGGATGTGACTGCTAATGTACGGACAATTGAGTCAATCCCACTTAAATTACGAAAAACCAAAAATCAAAGTAGTTTACTATCTGGACGTACTGAAGTTCGAGGTGAGATAGTCATGTATAAGGCAGACTTTTTAAAACTCAACGAAAAGCGTCAAGCTCAAGCTCAGGCGCCATTTGCCAATCCCAGAAATACCGCAGCCGGTACGATTCGTCAGCTAGACCCACAACTAGTTGCTGGTCGCAAACTTTATTTCAGGGCTTATGACATCATTAGAGATAATAACCCCCAAACTACTAACGAAGACGTGTATAGGGTGTTAAGAGAGCTTGGTTTTCTGGTTAACCCCATGAGTAAAGTCTGTAACAGCTTAGATCAAATCTATAGCTTTGCAGAAGCTTGGCAAGAAAAGCGTCAGACATTGCCTTTTAACACCGATGGCTTGGTTATTAAAATAAATGATCGCCGGCTATATCAAGCAGCTGGTATAGCCGGCAAAGCCCCTAGAGGCGCCATAGCCTACAAGTATGCCGCTGAAGAAGCAACTACTAAGGTTAAGGACATCATCGTATCAATAGGCAGAACAGGGACAGCGACTCCTGTTGCGGTCCTTGAGCCCGTAGTAATTGCCGGCAGTACTGTTCAAATGGCAACATTACATAATGAGAATGAAGTCCGTAAGAAAGATATCCGAATTGGCGATACGGTTATAGTCCATAAGGCAGGAGATATAATCCCAGAGGTAGTTGAGCCACTAGTCAAACTCCGAGATGGTAATGAGCGTAAGTTTACTATGCCAATAATTTGCCCAGACTGCAAAAAACCACTGACTAAATACAAGAAAGAAGATGCTGCCTGGCGGTGCCTGAACAACTCTTGTCCGTCACGTATCTGGAAACAAATTGAACACTATGCATCAAAAGAGGCCTTAGACATTGAAGGACTTGGCGAAAAGAACGTTATAGCTCTGCTTGACGCCAACCTTATAGACGATCAAGCAGATGTGTATAAGCTTAAAGAAGTAGAGATCGCTAAACTTGATCGTTTTGCTGAAGTTTCCGCCCATAAACTCGCGGCCGCAATCCAAGCAAAGAAAAGCCCTGAACTCAGTAGATTTATCTACGGCCTAGGTATTAGACATATTGGCATTCAGACGGCAATTGACTTAGCTCAGCATTTTAAGACTATTGAAGAGTTATCTAAGGCTACTGTCGACCAACTTAGTCGAGTTGAAGGTATAGGTGAAGTGGTTGCTGAATCTGTAGCTGAATGGTTTTCTGAGCCTAGAAACCTAAAACTTTTAGCTAAGCTTAAAGACAACGATGTCTGGCCTAAAGCCGCCCGTATAACCAGCGGACCGCTAAACAACACAAAAGTAGTTGTAACAGGTAGCTTAAGCGGCATGTCCCGCGAGGAAGCTGCCGAAAAGATACGGGCTTTGGGTGGTACCTTCCAAACAAGCGTAGGTAATGACACAGACATACTTGTTGTTGGTGAAAACGTTGGTTCATCTAAACTAAAAAGAGCCAACGAAATAGGCGTTAAACAAATAAACCAAAAACAATTCCTAGAGCTTACTGCAAAGTAAACATCCAGTCTTGACTATTTAATAAATAAGTTGTTATGCTTATGCTAGTCGTGCGCATAGCGGCGTATGCCCTAAAAAACAAAAACAAATACAAAAGCCCGCCGCTAGGGTGGGCGCGCACGTAAACACCGCTAAATTTAGGCGGTGTTTATTTTATGTACTAAGTTTGCTAAACTCTTGATACTTCAATGGGGCATTGGCACAGTTGGCTAGCGCGTCTCAATGGCATTGAGAAGGTCATCGGTTCGAATCCGATATGCTCCACCAATTATTATTTATGTCTGATGTAATAAAAGTAGGTAAGGCCGATCTAGACCCAGGGCGTACACTTGGGGCTAGATTCGTAATTGCACCAGAACATGGGCCTAGCTTTATAATCGATGCAGTAGTCTTGGGTTCCGGTTCACCTGACCTAGAATCCGAGTTTGTGGCCGCAGTTCAGGAGTCAATAGACGATGAAGGTAACAGACCACGTCAATACCTTAAACTACCAAGGCGAGTCATGGAATCAGCTAATGTTGTGGTTGAGTATTTTGACAGCCATGAGAACTTGAAGAATGCTGTCGGCGGCGTAGCTATCGCAGGTGCAATAATTATCGGCTCTTTAGTTGTTCGCAGACCTCGGTACAAGCAGTAGCATTAAGGTCGATTGGATGACGGCTATTTGAAAAACCTCACACTCTTGCAGGCTAACAAGCACCAGGCTGTCGCTTGTGCCAATGGCTGACCTCAAAACAGAGGGCCTATGGAGTTTGGACAGACTGCTTAAGCACATTAGCATAAATGGTTAGTAAAACATTGACTGAAGTAATACAAGCTTTTAACCGGGCCATGTAACTACTAAAATTTAATTTAATGTTTTGGGCACAAGTGCCCAGAAGACACAACCACTATAACCCTAGCTATATGTCTAAAGTAACGAGCACTTTTCCCATCCAGT
>DAHVAE010000003.1 GCA_027314795.1 Candidatus Saccharimonadota bacterium | reverse complement strand
CGGGGTTATGTGTACTCATCTGTTGCTCCTTACTTTGATTTATAGTGCTTCAAAGTAGCCTAAATAGCAAGCAGTAGCACAATGGACAGGCTTGCAAGCTATTCATCAGTTCACAGTCAGTTTTGACATATTCTCAATATCTCGAACTTTTTGCAAACATAGGTGTTAATTTGCGTAAAACACACGATATTACGGTCATGGACGAGACAGTTATGAAGTTCTTCTTGAACTTCACTATTAAGGCTATCGGAACGGGCAAAAAACAGAGGTATGAAATTAGTGAGTTTTATATGACTAGTGATCGTGGTCATTAGTTGCGAACACCCACCTGGGATTACCTCAGGTTAATCATATCGGCGCCCAGCTATTATATTTCGGGATAAACTTACATTAACGTGTGGTTTAATATCGACAATAAGAACTTTGGTCGGGGTGACAGGACTTGAACCTGCGACCTCACGGCCCCCAGCCGTACGCGCTAGCCAACTGCGCCACACCCCGAACTTTAGAATTCTAACTGATTTAAGGGATACAAGGCTAGAGCATGCTAAGATTTATGCATGTGGCAAGAAACAAAACACGGATTATATAAGCAATTTATATTTGAGGACTTTAAACAAGCCTTTGACTTTATGACTCAGGTGGCAGAGGTGGCTGAAAGACTTAATCATCACCCTAGATGGGAAAATGAATGGAATGTAGTCCAAATCTGGCTATCGACACATGAAGAGAAGATGAGTATTACAGATAAAGACAAGCTACTAGCCGATGAGATAGATAAAATTACTACTAACATAGCTCCACAAGACGATTTAGATAAGACTAACAGCCAATCAAGATACTATAAGCTAAAAATCTATGCCGATGGGGGTTCTAGAGGCAATCCGGGTCCTTCTGCTAGCGGTTACGTGATATTTGACGATAATAACAAGATAATTGTCGATCAAGGCTTGTATCTAGGCATAACAACTAATAACCAAGCCGAATATACGGCTTTAAAGTTAGCCATGGGAGAGTGTTTGAAGCTTGGGGCTAAAGAAGTTGATGTATATATGGATAGTCTGTTAGTTATTAACCAAATGAAAGGTATTTTTAAGGTCAGAAATAGAGATTTATGGCCCATACACGACGCCATTAAGCAGTTAACCCAAAATTTTAAAAAAGTTACCTTCCAGCATGTACCCAGGGAGCTTAATAAGCTTGCAGATGCCGCCGTAAACAGGGCAATCGACGAAGAATTAGCCAACAGTAGCTAAATAAGTGGTATAATATTAACAGGGTAGATTATCGGCTAGTCGCGTGATAATTGATCTTTATTACGAGGAAAGTCCGGGCAGCTCAGGGAAAGGTAGTCGCTAACGGCGACCGGACGTGAGTCTAGGGAAAGTGCCACAGAGACAAAACTGCCACTTTATGTGGTAACGGTGAAAAGAGTGATGTAAGAGATCACAGTTTTGTACGGTGACGTATGAAAGAGGTAAACCCTACCTGCTGCAAGGAGATGGATTTTTTGAGACTAAATCTCAAAGTGTCCCGCTTAATGGTCCACCGATAACCGCTTGAGCCTACAAGCAATTGTATGGCCTAGATAGATGGCTAGCTCTCACAATTGTGAGAACAGAACCCGGCTTACAGATAATCTACCTACTATTATCAATAGAGACTGTTTATTTATTAACTGTTTCTACAACTTCACTAAAGGCTTTGGGTTCATTTACAGCAAGTTCTGCTAGTACTTTTCTATCCAATGTAACATTGGCTTTTTTCAAATTAGCTATTAGCTGGCTGTAGGTTGTATTGTTTTGCCTGGCTGCAGCATTTATTCTCGCATTCCATAACTCACGCATAGTTCGCTTACGGTTTTTTCTATCTCTTGTCTGGTACTGTAGTGATTTGGTAAGAGCTTGCTTACCACGTTTCACGCTAACTCGGTTAGAATGAGAAAAACCTTTAGTAGCTCTTCTGATCTTTCTATGCTTCTGATGTCCTGTAACGCCTCTCTTAACTCTCATGGTATCTCCTATTAATGGTTATTTGCCCAGACGTAGCTTAGCAGTTTTTGCAAAGGAACCGCCTCTAGTTTTTAAATTACTCAAACTTCTTTTTCTAGAGTTTGATTTCTTCCTAAGAAAGTGGTTCATATTTGGGTGACCGGCACGAACCTTGCCATTTTTCGAAATTCTGACCCGATCTTTTGTACCACTATGGGTTTTTAACTTTGGCATTTCGGTTACTCCTTACTACGAATGTTAGCTGTTTGCCTGCAAGCGTTGGCTGTTGGTCAACTACTATATTATCAGCTAATTGATCTATTACCCTTTGGGCTAATTGAAAACCAATATCTTTATGAGCTTGTTCTCTACCCCTATAAAAGAGAGTGAACTTGACCTTGTGACCATCTTCTAAAAACTTTAATGAGTGATTAAGTTTTATTTGAAGATCATGGTCACCTATCTTTAACCCAAAACGTATTTGCTTAAGCTCAGCAGTTTTTGAAGCCTTACGGTTTTTCTGTAGCTGCTTAGTGCGACGATAGTTGTATCTCCCCCAGTCGGTAATTTTAGCAATTGGCGGATCTGAGTCTGGTGCTATTTCAACCAAATCAAGTTCTTGCTCTACTGCAACTTGCAGTGCTTCAGCTCGGCTCATTACGCCCAGCTGTTTGCCGTCGTCGTCAATAACTCGAAGCTTAGGTGCCCTAATATTTTCATTAAGGCGCGTGAATCTGGCTATGGGTTTAGTCTCCTCATTTAGATATTGCAGGCATTCTAACAGACAAGTCGTCTTTAGATCAAATCAGTTGAACTAAAATACCTTGCCTTTTTTAGTTAGGCAAGGTATTTTCAAGTGTTTGTGATATGACTTTTGTTTGTTATTTTTGATTATTTTTTTGATGGAACAACGGCTTGCGAGAAGCCGTTGTTTCTTTGCAGCTTTTTGTTTTTGAGCACTTTATTTGTTCAGTGCTAGAGATATAATAGAGTATGTTTAGGGAGGGAGTCAATAACTTTTATGCTTTTAATTTCATAAAAACTGTGTATAACTTTTGGTTACAAAAAAGCTGTTTTTAGTGAGCAATAAAGTCGTAGTGCATGGCAATAAACAATCGCACTAAATTGACTAAACGTAGTTTTTGTGCTAAGTTATTTTTGTAAGTCACAAAAATAAAAACAATAAACTTACATGTCATGCGTCGCTCATTTTGCTCTAAAAGCCAATTGAGCGGTCAGTCAGCCGTTCGGCGACAAGCGCTATGTATTTACATTATCGAGCGGATTTGTTGCCACGGCACCTAGAACTTTGAACGCTGCTTTATAATAATATGAAGCAGCGTTTTATATATATGAAAACACAAGTATTTAAAACTAAACGATTTTGGCAAGTCTTAATTATCATTGCAATTGATGCTTTATTTTTTGGTTTAGTGAATCCCAATAAAGTCAATTCGTTATTTTTAATTGCTGGGTTTATATTGTTTGGAATTACTTTATATATAATTCTACAAATTTTCTTGGGTTTTTTAATAAAACTCGGTTTTAAAATAAAGCATCGTCGCAAATTAGCTGGTTTTATCGTTAGTTTATCCTGTTTGCTGTTAGCTCTTCAATCTATTGGGCAGTTATCTATTAGAGACGTATTGATTATTTTGCCCCTAGCAGTCCTTCTTTATATATATGCAGCCCATATAAGTCCTCGGGCTACCGATTAGTATCCAATAATACTAATGAATGTCTAGAGATTTACTTGTATAATATATTCATGCCTCCTGCAGAAAACAGTGAAGTTACTAAGTCTAAGTACGATTTGCCGCCTCCAGTTAGTCAGACGGGCAGTGAAGGTGATTCTAAAAGTCTAGAGAGCGGGCCTGCTGCTCCAGAAACTTCTACTAAGCCCAAAAGTCCGAAGTCGAGTAAATCAACAACTCAGATAGTAGACCTTCATCTCAAGGATTTTAGTCTCCAATCATCTGCAAGTGATGCGTCATCGACAACAAGTACGGACAATCCTATAGTGGCGGATGATAATGATCTTATAGAGAAAGAGTGGGTAGAGAAGGCTAAGCGAATCATCGAGCAGAATAGGGAGGACCCTAAGAAGCAAAGTAAAGAAATGACGCTTTTTAAAGCCGATTATATGAAGAAACGCTACAACAAAGTGATTAAGGTTAGTGAGTAAAGTTAATGAGTGTTGTACTTAAAGCATTCGGAATACTTTTAGCCCTAGGATTAATTATAGGGCCAGTTATTTATTATCAAATTCGTAAGGTCTTTCGTGAACAAAAAGACTACGAACGCGGTCTCAAAGTAGTCCCGATACTGATTCATCTGCCTCCACCAAGTGACGATACTGAAGTTGGTGCCAGAGATACTCGTGATGTTAACGAGGAAACTATCTCCAAGGCTCAGGTAATCTATAACATTATCGCTAGTACTTGGCAGAAAGGTTTTAAGAATAGGTTTTACGGTCAACGACACTTTGCTTTTGAAATTGTTGGTACAGATGGCTTTATTGACTTTTATGCAGCCGTACCGGTTGCCTTATTGGACGTTGTTAAGCAGGCTATTATTAGTGCTTATCCGACCGTTAGGCTAGAGGAAGTTACAGAGCATAATATATTTAACGATGTTGGGAAGCTAAACGGCACTCTTGGTGGCGAATTAGTTCTAAAAGACTCCTATGCTTATCCTATTGCAACATATTTAGATTTAAAACGTGATGCACTTCAATCTATTTTAAGCTCAATGGCGGATCTTAGTAAGGAGGATGGTGCCGCAATCCAAATACTTCTTAGGCCGGCAGATAGCAAATGGCGAAAAACAGCTACAAAGGTCTCTAGTACCAAACGTAAGGGTGAGAAATCTGGGGGTCTTGGGCCTGAAGCTATATTTGCTTGGCTATGGAGTCTGGCGACAGCTTTATTTAAACCTCCTGAGCACAAGGAACCAGATAAGAAACCTAAAGAACTATCTAACCTTGAACAAGCTACGCTAGACTCGATTGACGATAAAACTAGACATGCGGCATTTGAAGTAGTAATTAGAGTATTAGCTTCATCTAATGTGAGTCAGAAGTCACAGAGTATTTTAAAGCAAATAATTGCTAGCTTTGCTCTCTTTGATTTGCCTGGCAAGAATGGTTTTAAATATGTACCAGCTAAAGATATAGAGAGCTTAGTGACTTCATATATTATGCGGTTCTTCCCACAACACAAGGTCAATACCATTTTAAATGCCGTTGAACTTGCAACGCTGTTCCATTTCCCAGACCAAAACAATATTCCTACTAGTCAGCTAGTTAAACAAGCTTCAAAACAGGTCGATGGCCCGAGAAATGTCCCAGAAGACGGATTATTATTAGGCTTTAACGTTTTCAGGGGCGTCAGAAAGCCTATTCGATTATCGCTAGCTGATCGACAAAGGCATGTCTATGCGGTAGGGCAGACTGGTACTGGTAAATCTATGTTTCTAGAGAACTTAGCCTTGCAAGATATGTTAAATGGTAACGGCTTTGCTTTTGTTGATCCACACGGTGATACGGTAGAGAATTTGCTAGCTATGATACCAAAAGAACGTACGGAGGACTTAATATATTTCTCACCTGGGGACATGGATTATCCGATGGGTCTTAATTTGTTTGAGTTTAATTCGCCAGATCAAAAGGACTTTTTAATTCAAGAAGCATTAAACATGCTATATAAACTATACGATCCGCAGCATCAAGGCATAATGGGTCCGAGATATGAACATCTCTTTAGAATGGCTGCCCTTACGGTTATGGCTGACCCGGCAGGTGGCACTTTCGTAGATATACCTAAATTGTTTAGAGACCCAAAGTTTGTTGATCAGAAACTGCAATACGTTAGTGATCAAAACGTAGTTGAATTTTGGAAGAAAGAAATGCCTCAAAGCCAGAGGTCCAATGACTTTGGCGAAGTTGTTAGTTGGTTTGTTTCTAAATTCGGTGCCTTCTTAAGTAACGATATGATGCGTAACATTATTGGCCAGACTAAGAGTGCCTTTGATCTAAGAGAAATAATGGATAACCAGAAGATCCTGCTGGTTAACCTGAGCAAAGGTGGTACTGGTGAGTTGAACTCAAAATTGCTCGGCATGATTTTTGTGATGAAGTTCCAGGCCGCCGCTATGAGTCGAGTAGATATCTCCGAAACAGAAAGGAAAGACTTTGCTTTATACGTTGATGAATTCCAGAACTTCTCAACAGATAGCTTGGCAACTATCATGTCTGAAGCTCGTAAGTTCCATCTGAATCTAATAGTTGCTAACCAGTTTACAACTCAGCTTACGCCAGAAATTAGAGACGCTGTTTTTGGTAACATTGGTACGATTGTATCTTTCAGGATTGGTCAGAATGATGTTGAGAGTATCGGTAAATACTTCCAACCAATTTTTGAAGCCGAGGATTTACTTCGTGTGCCGAACTATAACACAGTTGTTAGGACCCTGATTGGTGGCGTACCAACCCAGCCTTTTACGATGGCTACTTTGCCACAGCTCGGTACGCCGAATAAACGTCTAGCCGATGCTCTAAAGCAGCTGTCGGCTGCAAAGTATGGTCGGCCTAAAGCTATTGTCGAGAAAGAAATCTTTGCCAGGATGGTCACTAAAGAAGAGCCTAGACCAGTTGGTTCAAACTATTCGGCTGCTCCAACGCTAGCTTCTAGCCCGTGGGCTAGACCAGCCCAACCAGCTGCGGCCGGCCCGATCCCAGCTCCTCGAGCTGGAGGCGGCTCTTTCTTAGATGAGTGGATGGCTAAACGTCGTACGTCTGTAGCTACTCCAAGCCCATATGCATTGTCCAGCGCTCCGACTTACCAGGCTACTGCTACTAGTGCTCCTAATAGTGGTCAAACCATAAGTCAACCGCTTAACGATAATATCGTTAGTCCGCAACCAGCGACTATGAATACTGCGCAGTCGGTGCCTAAGCAGAATATCTCTAGTAATGAAATAGAGCAGGTTGAGGTAGATCAGATTGCTGGCGAAATTAAAGATCAAATGGATAATAAGCCGCAAGCCGACTCCGGGCACTTAAAAGAAGGCGATACTATCTTTATTGATCGAGGCGGTAAACTCAGCCAGCTTGCACCTGAAGACCAAGCCAAGGTCTAGGCCGTTCTTTTGCCTCTAACTAATCTCACTAGGGCTTCAATTATTAAGCCAACTATGAATCCAGCGACCAGTAAGAATAGGAAAATAGAGTAGTTGTATTTAAGCCCAATGTGCTTAGTTAGGTATAAATAGGCACTTGTACCTAAAAAGGCCGTTATACCGCCACCCAGAAGGCCAGAAGGCCTAGTTATGGTCTTAGCGGATACTTCACTGACACTTTTAATAACTGGTTGATGGATGATCTTGCTACCGATTCTGTCTGCCTTACTTAAATTACGACGAATATGTTTAATTTCTTTACGAAAGGTAATCTTCTTTAAGCTAGAACTAACCGGGTGTCTGTTAGCATTGTCTTCATCTGTCTGTTCCGAACTGGTATTCAGGTTTTCGACTGCCTTGGCTTGTTCGACTGAAATAGCTTCTTTAGCTGCTTCTTGCCTGGCTTGATTTAGCTCGGCGGTCTGCTTGGTTTTAGCTTCGATTTGATCGATCTGCTGTTCTTGAAACTCAGGAGTTTTACTGCTGATTTCAGGCTTAGCTTCAAGTTTTTCTAGGTTACGTCTGGTTATTTCACTCATCTTACATTGCTCCTGATTGATCTGTTATAGCTATTCTTGACTCTTTGACTAATAGTCTTGATCGATAGAAGAAAAAGCCAACTACAGCAACTACAGCTGCCCCAATTATTATACTGTTGCCTGGGCCTGTGTTAGGTAAAGTACTGGCCGACTGAACGACCGCAACTGGTGTAGGCGGTAGATTTATGGTTATAGTGTTGCCGAATGTATTGCTCATTTTAAGATTAAAGTAGTTAGGGTCTGATGTAGAAGTCGGTGTTTGAGGTATAGGGTTATCTACAGTAACCTTAAATTGCTTCGACACAGTTTTGCCAGCGGGAATATCTTCAGCTGGCCAACTAATGTTGTTGCTTGAATCAATGGTGCCACCAAATGTATCGGTTATTTTAGAATAATCAAGAACGTATCCTAGGTTATCTTGGAAGATATAATTCGTAACCGTATTTGAACCATTATTTGTAGCAGATAATGTGTAGAGGATAATATCGCCAGGATTCGCAGTTGTACCATTAGCATTAGAGACGTTCTGGGTTAGGTTGGCCGCTGTTTTACTGGTGGTAATACAAGCTGAAGCATTTTCGCTACTTATTTGTTGTTCGCATGGCGGTTGTGGCGGTTTTGGAGTAGGCGGAGGTGGTGGCACGTTAGCCTGAACGTTCATGCATACTTGATTAGTCGGTATTGGCGAAACACCACTAGCAGCCACTGTTGCCGTGTTGCATACTTGGCCATTTGGGGCGTTATCGTTAACTTTATAATAGACATCAACGTACCAATTGGTCGCTCCAGAGGGCATAGAATCAAAACCCCAATGTGTCGCTCCACTACTAAAACCAGCAATATTGGCAGTTGATGGACTAAAGTTGGAGAAAGTTGTGTTAGCGGGCTGAGGATCATCAACTGATACATCAGTAGCTGGCCCACCATTATTGTTCCAATAGATTCTAAAGCCTAGTACGGTACCCGGTGAAACAGTGCTATTGGCTTGAGGGTATCCGGGTATGGTTGTTTTAGATGGTTGTAAACTTGGAGGTTGTTGGACAGGTTGAGGGAAGCCAACTGAGACTAAATTACCGCAAGCATACATCAGCAAAAAAGTCTGCCCGCCAGTACTGGTAACATTCAGTACTTGATAATTTGATGTTGTGCCTGGGCTATCCCAGCCCCAAAGGTATCTAGCGTAAATCTGATAACCTAACCCGGGTATTGTAACAGGGGTATCACCGGCTATGTTGTACGGAAGTCTACCCTCAGACCATAACTGGCCATTCCAGTCACGTGAGTTTATCGTTAAGGTAGTAGCGCTAGCTACCTTGGCACAGGTAATGCCATAGTTAGCCAGGATAGTACCGTAGTTTTCTAGATTTGATTGGCAATCACTAGCTGCCTGAGCAGCTGAAGAAAAACCACCATCAATCAGATCATTAGGTGAGGCTGCCGAAGTAGATTTCGGTGGGCTAATAAAAGCGAAAAATTGTATCAGAAAGGCAAAGGTAATAAACACTAGTCCTATGCGTCGAATACTCTCTTCTTGGCGCATACGTTTGGCATAAAAAGATAATTGTTGAGCGATGCTAGGGTTAAACGGTAGAGCTGATAGTAACTTTTCAAACATAGTATGGTTTTTATTTATTCAGCTGCAGCTTCATTTAAACACAAAACACTAGTGTTTAACAAGTGCTTTATTGCTTGGACTGGAAGCTGTTATAAGGTATAATGTCAGGAGTGGGATTAAAAATCTAAAACAAGAGGGATTGACTGTAGTGGCAAATAAAAAGCAGGATGAGTATTCAGCTAGTCAGATTACCGTACTTGAAGGATTAGAGCCCGTTCGTAAACGTCCGGGTATGTATATTGGAGGTACTGGTCCAGAAGGCTTGCACCACCTGGTATGGGAACTGGTAGACAATGGCATAGACGAAGCTTTAGCCGGCTATGCTACCGAAGTAACTGTTACCATGCTCGAAAATGATGGCATTAGGGTAACGGATAACGGTCGAGGTATACCAACTGAGATTCACCCAAAGACCAAAAAAAGTACAGTTGAAACAGTCCTGACCGTCCTTCATGCGGGCGGTAAATTTGGCGATAGCGGCTATAAGGTTTCAGGCGGTTTACATGGTGTTGGCAGTAGCGTTGTTAATGCCCTAAGCTCTAAACTTGAGGTTAAGGTTTTTCGAGGGGGCAAGGTTTATGAGCAGGAATATGAACGAGGGGCAGCAAAGTCACCACTTAAATCTACTGGGAAAACAGACAAAACTGGTACCGAGATTACTTTTTATCCAGATGAAACTATTTTTCAATCGACAACATTTAACTATGACAACATACTCGACAGACTACGACATGCTGCCTATTTAACTAAGGGCGTCCGGACAAGCTTAATAGACGAAACAACCAAGCGAGGTTACAGTTTCTACTTTGAGGGCGGTATCCAAAGCTATGTTAAACACTTAAATGTCGGTAAGGAATTAGTGGATGAAGACATATTTTATGTTGATAAAACTGTTAACGATGTTCAGGTTGAAGTAGCTATTCAATATACCGATGCGTATATCGAGACTATCAAGGCATTTGCTAACAACGTCTTAAACCCTGATGGTGGCACGCACTTAACTGGCTTTCGAGCTGCTCTAACACGTGTTATTAACGATTACGCTAGAAAGCAAGGTCTGATCAAGGATAAAGAAGATAACTTGTCTGGTGAAGATACCAGAGAGGGCTTAACATCAATCATCTTGGTTAAACTGCCTGACCCACAGTTTGAAGGCCAAACCAAAAACAAGCTTGGCAACCCAGAAGTAAGAGGCTACGTCGAGCAAGTTATGAATGAGTACTTTAATTATTACCTAGAAGAGCATCCGGCTGTTGCGAGAAAGATTGTCAGCAAAGGTTTGCTGGCTGCTAGGGCGAGAAAAGCTGCCAGAGCTGCTCGAGACAACATTTTGAGAAAAGGTGTTCTTGAGGGGGCTTCAATGCCTGGTAAGCTGGCTGATTGTTCAAATAAAGATCCTAAAGACTCTGAAATTTATTTAGTTGAGGGTGATTCTGCTGGCGGTTCAGCTAAAACTGGCCGGGACTCTAAAAGCCAAGCTATCTTACCACTTAGAGGTAAGGTTTTAAATGTCGAACGGGCGCGCCTAGATAAGATGCTGGCCAACAATGAGATTATTAGTTTAATTAAAGCCCTCGGTGTAGGCATTGAAGAGTCTTTTGACATAGCTGGCCTGCGTTATGATCGGATTATTATTATGACTGATGCTGATGTTGATGGTAGCCATATTGCCACACTTCTTATGACCTTCTTCTTTAGATACATGAGGCCGGTTGTTGATGGTGGGCATCTCTACCTAGCCAAACCACCGCTTTTTGAGCTGGTTAAGCAAGGCCGTAAATCCAGCGTCTTTATATATAACGAAGATGATCTACAGGCAACCATAGATAAGTACATTGAAGAACGAAAAAAGACTGGATCTAAGATAGAAAAGACTGACGAAAGATTTAAACAAGCTGGTTTTGTTGAACAAAAAAGGTACAAAGGGCTTGGCGAGATGGATGGTGAGCAGCTTTTTGATACCACTATGGATCCTGAAAAAAGAGTCTTAATCCAAGTGAATGTTGAGGATGCAGAGAAAGCTGATGCTATTTTCAATAAGTTAATGGGCAATGAAGTCGAACTTCGTAAGAATTTCATCCAGACTCATGCCAAGTTTGTTAAAGATCTGGATATTTAATTATGGATGACACTAACAATCAAGAACACTCAGAAATTAAAAACGAGGTTGCTGATGTAATGAAGGCTGGCAACTCTAAATTAGTTGAGAGACGTACCATTGAACATATCATGGAGGACAATTATCTCCGTTACTCAATGAGCGTAATTGTTGCCAGAGCTTTACCTGATGTCCGCGATGGCCTTAAACCAGTTCATCGCCGTATTTTATACACCATGAATAGAGATGGTCTTAGATCAAGCGCTAAGCACCGTAAAAGTGCCAACGTAGTTGGTGCAGTTATGGGTGATTTTCACCCGCATGGCGATGCCGCTATTTATGATGCTATGGTTCGTATGGCTCAAGAATGGAGCATGCGCTATCCGTTAGTAAATGGTCAAGGTAACTTTGGTTCAATGGATGGCGATCCACCAGCTGCTATGCGATATACCGAGGCCAAGATGGATAAATTATCTGAAGAGCTGCTTGCGGATATAGATAAAGAGACGGTAGATTTTAGAGACAACTACGACGGACGGATGCAAGAACCAGTTGTATTGCCGGCTAAGCTACCCAATCTATTGCTTAATGGTCAGCTTGGTATTGCTGTTGGTATGGCTACAAACATACCGCCGCATAATCTGCGAGAACTAGTCGATGCCACAATACATCAGATAGAAAACCCTGACGCCGTCTTAGATGACTTACTAAAGTATGTTAAAGGCCCAGACTTTCCAACTGGTGGCGTGCTTTACGGTAAAGAATCTTTAAGGATTGCTTACGCTACCGGTAAGGGCGGAGTTGTAACTCGTGGGGTGGCTGAAATAGTAGAAGGTGCTAAGAATAGGCAACAAATAGTTATTAATGAAATTCCATATGCAGTTAATAAAGAGTCGTTAATTGTTAAGATAGCTGATCTGGTTCATGATAAACGGATCTCAGGCATTAGTGACATTAGAGATGAAAGTGCCAGAGGTAATGTCCGGATAGTTATTGATCTTAAAAAGGACGCCTATCCAAGCAAGCTTTTAAACCAGTTATTTAAACTGACGCCGTTGCAAACCACCTTCCATTTCAATATGTTGGCCTTAATAGATGGCATACAGCCCAGAGTCTTAGGGCTGCAAGATATCATTAAAGAACATATTAAACATCGTCAGTCAGTCGTTAGACGACGAACAGAATTCGAACTTAGAAAAGCCGAAGAGCGTGCTCATATCCTAGAGGGCCTGAAGATAGCCCTAGATAATATTGACGAGGTTATTAAGACCATTAGAGCTTCTCAGACATACGATGAAGCTCTAGCTAACTTAATTAAGAAGTTTAAGTTAACAGATATCCAAGGCCGGGCTATCTTAGCTATGCAGCTAAGACGTTTAACTGGTCTAGATAGAAAAGAAGTTGAAGACGAACTTGCCGAATTAATTAAGTTAATCGAAAAGCTTAAGGGTATCTTGGCTGATGAGAAAAAGATCCTGAAGATAGTTAAAGATGAACTAGAAGAGCTCAAAAATCAATATGCTGATGAGCGCCGAACTAAAGTTGTTGCTTCAGAACTCGGTAGACTAAGCGACGAAGACCTAATAGCCGATGAACAAGTAGTAGTTACACTTACTGCCGCTAACTACGTCAAGCGCAGTCCAATTGCTGAATATAAGCGACAAGGTAGAGGCGGTAAGGGTCGAAGGGGTATGGTGACTAGGGAAGAAGATGTTATTGAGCATGTTGTAAATGCTTCAACTCACGACTTTCTGCTTTTCTTTACTAACAAGGGCAGAGTTTTTAGATTAAAGACCTACGAGGTACCAGCAGCTTCGCTCAGCGCTAAGGGCGTAGCCTTAGTTAATTTGCTTCAACTTCAACCTGAAGAATCTGTTAGCTCGGTGATAAATATCAGTAAAACAGATAACGCAGCTAACCTTATTATGTGTACAGTGAGAGGTGTTATTAAAAAGACACCATTTGAACAATATAAGAACGTCCGCAACTCTGGTTTAATTGCCATTAACCTAGATAATGGGGACGAACTGAAATGGATTAGGATGACGAGCGGAGATAATGAAGTAATTATATCAACATCTCAAGGTCAAGCTATTCGCTTCCATGAGCATGACGCTCGGCCAATGGGACGAGTTAGTAGAGGTGTAAGAGGTATTAGACTTCGAACGGATGATCATGTAATCGGTATGGACATAGTTGAAGAGAACTCTAGCATCTTTGTGATCAGTAAGTACGGTTACGGCAAAAGGACCAAAGTATCTCAATTCACGCATCACGCTAGAGGTGGAGTCGGCATTAGATCAGCTGTTGTAAATACAAAAACAGGTGAGCTTGTCGGGGTAAAAACGCTCGGTGAAGCAGATAATCAAGAAGTAATTATCATTAGTCAGCAAGGGCAGACGATTAGATTGGGTATTGACGGTATCCCCGAACTTGGCCGAGCTACCCAGGGTGTTAGGATAATGCGCCTAAATGATGGCGATGAAGTCGTATCCTTAGCTCTTGTAGACAAGATAGAAGATGAAGAAGAACAGTTACAACCAGAAGAAACTGTAGATAAATAGTCAACACTAAAAAATCAACTTTTTATCTGTTGACAGTGCCTCTGTATCTCAGGTAATATGTATAAAGTCTTTTTGGGAGATAGTGTGTTAGTATCTCTAAAAGTTCTTTAACAACTTAGATAGTGCAAATCAACGTCAGTTCATTTTGAATTGTTTTAAGAACAAATTCTTTTTTTGGAGAGTTTGATCCTGGCTCAGGATGAACGCTGGCGGCGTGCCTAATACATGCAAGTCGAGCGGTAAGGCCTCTTTTAGAGGTACACGAGCGGCGGACGGCTGAGTAACGCGTAGGAACCTACCCCAAAGTGAGGGATAAGCACCAGAAATGGTGTCTAATACCACATGTGCTCTTAGGAGTAAAGCTACGGCGCTTTGGGAAGGGCCTGCGTATGATTAGCTTGTTGGTGAGGTAAAAGCTCACCAAGGCGACGATCATTAGCTGGTCTGAGAGGATGATCAGCCAGACTGGGACTGAGAACGGCCCAGACTCCTACGGGAGGCAGCAGTAGGGAATCTTCCACAATGGGCGAAAGCCTGATGGAGCAACGCCGCGTGCAGGATGAAGGCCTTCGGGTCGTAAACTGCTTTTATATGTGAAGATTATGACGGTAGCATATGAATAAGGATCGGCTAACTCCGTGCCAGCAGCCGCGGTCATACGGAGGATCCAAGCGTTATCCGGAATTACTGGGCGTAAAGAGTTGCGTAGGTGGCATAGTAAGCGGGCAGTGAAATCGTATGGCTCAACCATATATACATTGTCTGAACTGCTAAGCTTGAGGACGAGAGAGGTACCTGGAATTCCCAGTGTAGGAGTGAAATCCGTAGATATTGGGAGGAACACCGATGGCGTAGGCAGGGTACTGGCTTGTTCCTGACACTAAGGCACGAAAGCGTGGGGAGTGACCGGGATGGAGTAAGATCTGGTCCCGCATGACGGTGACGTCATGGCAATAATCTGGCTATATGCTGGAATATCTGAGTATCCTGGACTACCCTTATATAATAAGGGTAACAATGTCGCAGGTGCAGACAATCAGCAGGGAAGTTTTCCGTTAAGAATGGAATAACCCCTCAGAGACTACACGCCGGACATCTCTAATAAGCTACGATCTAGCTATAATGATAGGTTTCTTTGGTCAGTTACCAAAAATATATAATCTATCGATATTTAGAGATGAAGATATAGTCCGAACTTCGTAGCGATACGAAGAGCTTAAGCGAAAGCTTAAGCCGCTCTTTTATAGGAGTGGTAACAGAGGTAGATACCCCGTTAATCCACGCCGTAAACGATGGATGCTAGCCGTTATCGGTATCGACCCCGATAGTAGCAAAGCTAACGCGTTAAGCATCCCGCCTGTGGAGTACGGTCGCAAGACTAAAACATAAAGGAATTGACGGGGACCCGCACAAGCGGTGGAGCGTGTTGTTTAATTCGAAAGTAAGCGAAGAACCTTACCCAGGCTTGACTTCCTGCGAATTTCTTCGAAAGAAGAGAGTGCTTTATTGAGCGCAGTGACAGGTGGTGCATGGCCGTCGTCAGCTCGTGTCGTGAGATGTTTGGTTAAGTCCATCAACGAGCGCAACCCTTATGTTTAGTTGAATTTTTCTAAACAGACTGCCCTGGTAACAGGGAGGAAGGAGGGGATGATGTCAGGTCCGTATCTCCCTTACGTCTGGGGCTACAGACACGCTACAATGGCCAGTACAAAGGGCAGCCAAGTCGCGAGACGGAGCTAATCCCATCAAAACTGGTCTCAGTTCGGATAGTAGGCTGAAACCCGCCTGCTTGAAGCTGGAATCGCTAGTAACGGTAAGTCAGCACATTACCGTGAATACGTTCCCGGGTCTTGTACAAAATAAATGCGCCTGGCAGCATATAGGACTAGGTGGTGTAAATCCACCCTAGTAGTTGCGAGCAGGACATTTTCGGTAACGAAATGTCTGAAGGGCTCTATATACGAAAAGTAGTCTTTGCAGATTATTGACTGTAATCAAGTGGCGTTTTCGACTCTGTAATTGTGTACACAGAGGAAGAAAACATAAAATGCCGGTAAGGAATGCTTGAAAAAGCCTTATATGTGACCCAGGGAGATCCTTATAGCGAGTGTAATCAACGTGGCTATAAGGAAGTCAGCTGAGTTCATAGTATCTAAGTGTATAAACACTAGAGAAGGAACGAACTTTATGCCATATTAAGCATAAAGACTCGCTGGATGCGTTAGACGCGCACGTCCAGTGGGGATTGCCTGAGATTACCAGAGCAAAATCACCGCCCGTCAAATCATGAAAGTCGCCAATACCCGACGTGTGAGCTTTGACTCGCCCTAAGGTAGGGGAGATGATTGGGATTAAGTCGTATTAAGTTGCGACCCTGTAGAGTAATCTACAGTGAAAAATTTGGCTATATGCTGGAACACCCGTGTATCCTATGCTACTTGACATAAAACTTATGAGCTTCTGTAATGAAGTTGTAAATTATGTTTAGTGACAATGTATTAGGTGCGGACAATCAGCAGGGAAGGCCTCAAGTACTAGAGGAACCCTCAGAGACTATACGCCAAACTCCTAGAGAGACGGAAGCATATTTACTAGGTGCGCTGCATGATGGAACATATAATGTTGGCCGAAGAACTCATCGTTTTTCGCAATCTAACATTGAATGGCTTCAGATATTGCAGGGCAAGCTAGCCCAACTTGGTTTTAGGTCTTGGATCTATTAGGAAGGTAAGAATCGAACAGTTTATGTTCTTGAAACTACTGCTCGTTTTCTATCTACAGAATTTGATCCATTAAATCTAACCTCGGTGGAAGAGAAGATCGCATATATACGCGGATTCTTTGATGCCGAAGGTGGATTGCCAAAGAACCAAAATGCAAGATTCTATATTCAGTTAGTGCAAAAGAACTACAATAAATTATTGTGGATTCGGGCAGTACTAGAAGAGTTAGAAATATCTTGCGGTGCTATACATATACCTAGTAAAAAAGTTGATCCTGATTACTTTCGATTCTTTATATCGACTAAGTCACATAAAGAATTTAGTACCGTAATCAGATCAGAGCATCCGCGAAAACTTAGAATCTTCGAGTCTAGGATGAAGATATAGTCCACGCCGTATAGCGATATATGGAATACGTGAACAAGGTATCCGTACGGGAACGTGCGGATGGATTACCTCCTTTCTAGGGAGAAACTAGCAGCCAGTTTATCTGGTGAGCTAGGTCGATCTCGATAAGTTGTATATATCAGTACTGACAACTTATATAGCTTTAATAGCCGAGACATCAGTTCTGAGAATTGGAACAGCGTTGAATGCACTACTAGGTTGTTAATAAAGAGAGCTCTTACCCAGAGCTCTTTTTTAGTTTGATAACTCTGAAGTCAGGATGCTAGATAGAGATATAACCGGACAGTACAGGAAGAGTTTGTAGATTACCGCCGTGATGACCTTGGCTATGACCTAGGTAGCTTTTTAACTACCAACTTATTGACTGGTTGCTGTGGTACAACACTGAGAGACCTCAGGAGCTTAAAACTAAAGCTCCCATTAAAAGCCCTTTTAGATGTGCTACAACTAACTAACGGACAATCCAATATGTTATGGACGGATACATAAGCTTGACTTAGTCTAGCTTAAAAAGTATCATTAAATTATGAATAAGGTAATAACAATCTTTGATGCCAAAACACATCTATCAAAATATATACAGCAAGCTAAAGAAGGAGAGCCTGTCTATATAGGAAGTTATGGTAAGCAAGAGGTTGTATTAATGGCAGCAAGACCTACAAAAAACAGTATAAAATTCGGTACAGCTTCTGGAAAATTCAAATACTCGGCTAAAAACCTAGAGGGTATTGATCCAGATGTACAAGAGCTATTCTACAAGGGCTAAGGATGAGTATTTTACTAGATACCAATGCATTAGTTTGGCTACTTGATAACTCTGATTTATTTGGGGCTAACGCAAAGAATCTTATCGAGAGTTCCGATGCTGTATATGCATCCTCAGTAAACATTGCGGAGTTAAGAATTAAATCAATGTTGGGACAAATAGAAATACCTGAAACATTACTTGAGGACATAAATTCTGCCGGCTTAAAAATGCTACCGTTTCAAGCAGATCACGCTGAGGCACTGAAAGACTTTCCCAGGCTTAGGAATTATGATCTATTCGATAGGATGCTGCTGGCACAATCAAAAGTAAGCAACATGCAGTTAATGACGTCCGATAAATTCTTGCAAGATCTAGACCTTGGATTTGTAATTAGTTCTAATAGATAAACTATGCAGCTAGATTGGTGGGCGATGAGGGACTCGAACCTCCGACCTCGTCATTATCAGTGACGCGCTCTAACCAGCTGAGCTAATCGCCCCTAGTTCTTGGTGGAGCATATCGGACTCGAACCGATGACCCCCTGCTTGCAAAGCAGGTGCTCTAGCCAGCTGAGCTAATGCCCCAAAGAAAACTACCGATGTATTTTATCTTATATGCACTATGCATACAAGGATATATAACATTAAAAAACATTGTTCAATAATACATAGAATTTAATTATAGTTGTTGATAAAAAGTCTACAGGCTATGCTAAACAACAGATTGTATAATGCCTATGCTCTATTCTGAACAGTATATTTACTTTATCTAAGCTTTCTATGAAGTGAGTCTAGAGTAAACTGTTGTGATATAATCTTAAGCATCATGAAAAAACATACAGTAAAACTAACACTGTTAATGTTTTTACTGATATCTGTTTTTGGGATGTCTAAGGCTTTGGCTGCTTCACCAAACGTCTCGAGGTCATATAATGCCATCTCGTCCATACCCAACGGCAGCTTAGTAAGTCTTTTATCTGGCACTTCAGGTAATGTTGAAGAAGCCAATTTATCTAACGCTGACAGACTAGTAGGTGTTGTCATACAGAGCAATCAGTCACTCCTGGCTGTAAATCCAGCAAATGGTAAAGTTCAGGTAGCTACGGATGGTACAGTCAATACCTTAGTTAGTACGGTTAATGGCAATATTAGTGTTGGTCAAGACGTTGCCGTTTCACCGTTTAACGGTGTAGGTATGAAAGCTGATTCAGGCGACAGGGTCATAGGCATAGCCGTAACATCTTTTAATCCCAATACGGCTGGTGCTACTAAGGAACAGGTCAAAGATAGTTTTGGTAACTTGCATACGATAACTGTTGGCTATATCCGTCTAACGATTGGTGTCGGTACGCTTAATAGCTCTAACTTCTCTATTCAGAGCTTACAACAATTTGTTGAAGCCTTAACGGGACACCCAATATCTGTTTTAAGGTTAGTGATTGCTATTGTAGTCGCTTTTGTGGCGATTTTATCTATTGTGACGCTGATATATGCTTCAATTTATGGTAGCATTGTCTCAATTGGGCGAAACCCACTGGCTAAAATGGCAGTGTTTCGGACTTTGACATCTGTTATTGGCATGGTTACATTGATTGCTGGTGTTTCGTCAGTGACTATCTACTTCTTGCTTTACTAAAAACTGTGGATAAGTAGGCTAAAAGTATAGTTTTTGTGTTCAATCTTCTTGTCTCTATACGGCAAGAGATGTAAACTACACTTACGGATATTAATACCAATACGCAAAAATAGATAAAAAAATGAACCCAGAAGACAATAGTCTTGAATCAGGTTACGATGCATCTGCATATAACTCTAGCTTAGAGGGTAAGACAGTTACTCCTCCTCATGCGGTGACTACTGCTCCTGGCGTTCAATACAAAACCAGAAGGTTAAACATATCGCTTTTTAGGTTCAATAAAGTTGCTGCACTGGTAACGATAGCCACAATACTACTAGTTATGATTATTGGCGGTGGAGCACTGCTATACGATAAATTACATAACAACAGTAAAACCCCAACATATAACAGCGCTGAGGCTAATGGAACCTATAAAGTTGGCAGTACCTTGTCTGTGGGTCAAGCCAATGCTTCTCAGCTGCTTCAAATTGGACAGGCTAATCAACTAGAAGTAAACGGTCAGCTGACTGTTAGTAAGAACCTGGTTATTACACCCTCTAATGCTCCAACAAAGCCCGTACCTGGAGAAATTTACTTTGACCGAGCAACCAGTCAGCCATATTACTACAATGGCTCAAAATTTATTAGTTTATTGCCAACTACTTCGCCACAATCTGTCACCTCACTAGGAGGAGCTTCGGGAGTGGTTGGTTTAGGTAGCGGCTTAGCTTTAAGTAACGGTAGCCTAAATGTATCTAGTACCGTACTGCAATCTATTCATTCACTGCAAAACACTCCAGTAGTCAATAGTATTCAGGGACTAACTGGTGTCGTTAGCTTAACGGCTGGCACAGGTGTGTCTATAAACGGTCCGACCATTACAAACTCTGGCGTCGTTAGCTTATCTTCTTCTAACGGCAGTATCCTTATAAACAACAATGGTAATGGTAACTTTAATATTGCACTAGCATCATTAGGAGGTGTTCTTCTTGCCCCGGGAGCTGCTCAAATTGATGCATCTAGTAACCCATCAATTTACATAAACAAAACTGGCACAGGCGATTTACTGAATCTTGAAAGTAATGGTACGCCTAGCATTGTTGTAAATAACGGTGGTCAATTGACGGCAAGTGATACGGCAACTTTCAGTGGTGGCATTACTGCTGATAGTTTGGATGTTAGTGGTAGCACGACCCTAGTTGGCGCGGCAACAGCACAAAGCACTCTTGATGTTCAAGGTGGACTAACAGTAGGCGTACCTGGCTCTAAATCAGGCGATATTTATTTATCAAATACAACTAATAATTACACGGTAGATTTAGAGGGCCTAGCACCAAGTGGCACAGCGAACTCTATAATTCAATTCCCAACAGTAGCTGGCGGTACAACAGATACAGTTTGTTTAAAGGTTCTGGCTAACTGCGGTTCAAGTAGCAGTACTGTCACAACTAGTAGTGCGGGTACTAATTATGACATAGCCGAATTTACTGGTTCTTATACAATAGCTGATTCCAGCATTACAGATAATGGTACCCAAGTTTCGGTTGGTGAGCTATTATCTGCCAGCAAAATTAGTACTACCACTATTCAAAGTACGAGCGCTCTGAATATTACTCCCAGTGGTACTTTAACTGTTGGCGTAAATAGTCAGATTCTATCTTTAGTTGGAAATGCTAGTTCGACTTTAACTATTCAGGCTAGTGGTTTTACAAGCACTTTGGCATTTACAGCTCCAACGACTACGAACAATACAATTACGATACCTGCCGCAACTGGAACAATTTGTCTAGATAACTCAGCAAGCTGTGGTTTTGCTAGCGGTGGCAGCGGTGTTACTTCACTCGATGCTATATCTGGCGCCTTAACTATCAATGACACATCAGGAGCGGGTACAGCAATTACCATTCAACCCGCCAGCACTAGCCAAGCTGGTATAGCAGAGTTTAGTAGCAGCGACTTTCAGGTTTTGACAGGTAATATTATTGACACCATTCAGGGCATAACAACAACATCAGATGTTCAGTTTGATAGCCTATCTCTAGGTGCAAGTTATGGCTGTGCTGCTCCGAAGACGGGTAATCTTTGTCTAACTGGTAGCGGTACTGTTTATGCCGCTAATTATTCAAATCCGGCCGCTACAGGAAACTTATCTATCA
>DAHVAE010000039.1:273-6917 GCA_027314795.1 Candidatus Saccharimonadota bacterium | reverse complement strand
TCAAGTTAAACACGCTTTTAGCTTCAGGTTCATCAATACAGGGCAGTGCTTCCCTAGCGTAGTGGGACTCAAGTTGAGTACAAATAATTGTTTTGCTTTTATTCTTATCTTTAAAGGTTGCTGCGTAGATGCCGTGAAGCTGGGGGTTAATCTTGCCCTCGTATTCAATATCGACCTTGTATCTAGCCGGGTAAACTAGTTCGTTAAAGTGTATACGTAGTTCATCAAAGCTTTTTTGGTAATTTATTCTTGCTATCTTTAGTTCTCTAGACTTATTAGAATCAATGACGGTAACTACGGCTTTAATGACCTTTAGATTCTTTTGATGAAAAGTTAATCGTTTAGCTGGTCGGCCAACCTTCAACCCTTCAATAACCGCCTTACCTTTAAATGTTTTATAGTCAGCATTAATAGTTATTTCCAGATTATAGTTATCTGGTTTAAACGAGCTATATAATCTACGTACGCTTCTTGCCATTTGACATATATCTTAGCCTTATATGAGCCTAATAATCAATCAATTTACAATCTAAGTAGTCTTTGCTATAATGCTATTTAGATCCCGACCGACTGCAAATTAGGTCGGCTTTTTTAATTAAAACCTTAAGGATGTAAATATGGATCTAGACATGAAACAGCTGGCGGTAGCCATTAGAGCTATTGCCGAAGAAAAGAACTTGCCTGAAGACACTGTTCAGCTAGTAGTTGAACAAGCACTGGCGGCTGCATATAGACGAGACTACGGCGACCGCGAACAAGAAATCAGAGTTAGCATGAATCTCAATACGGGAGATATTGATGCCTTTGTAACAAAGGAAGTAGTTGAAAATGTAGATAACCCAGCCTTTGATATTAGTTTAGATGATGCTAAAAAACACAATAAAAACATTAAAGTTGGTGATAAAATTGAAGTTCACGAAAAAGCTGAAAACTTTGGTCGAGTTGCTGCTCAGACCGCTAAACAGGTTATTCTCCAAAGACTTCGAGAAGCTGAGCGTGAGATTGTTCTAGCCGAATTTGAAGACAAGGTTGGCACTGTTCTTAATGCCAATGTTGCTCGAGTTGAAGGCAACGTGGTTAGGGTAGATCTAGGTAAAGCCCAAGGTATCATGCCACGCAGCGAACAGATTCAAGGCGAGCATTACTACCCAGGCCAGCGGGTTAAAGTCTTTCTGAAAGATGTTGAAAAAAGCTTTAGAGGCCCACAACTTGTTGTTAGTCGCGGTAACACCCAGTTTATAGAGTGGTTATTTCGGGCTGAAGTACCAGAAATGGAGTCGAAGGCAGTAGAGATAAGAGATATGGCTAGAGAAGCCGGCGTAAGAACTAAGATTGCCGTTGCCTCAAATGTTCAAGGCGTCGATCCAGTCGGTACGTTCGTTGGCGGTCATGGCACTCGAGTCAATGCCGTTACTAGCGAAGTTGGCGAACAAGAAAAGATTGACATTATTGTTTGGAGTGAAGATCCTAAGGAATATATTGTTAACGCTTTAAGCCCGACAAAAGTTACTGAGGTTAAAATAGATGAAGCTAATAAAAAAGCCAAAGTAATAGTTCCCGAAGACCAACAAAGTATTGCCATTGGCAAAGGTGGTCAGAACGTTAGGTTAGCCTCAAAACTCACTAACTACGAGTTAGACATTGAAGCTGAAAAACCTAAAGAACAAGCCGAAGAAGCGGAAAAGCCCAAAGCTCCTAAATTAAAAAAGAAAAGCGAACTTGAAAGCTCACTACTTGAAGCCATAGAGGAACATGGCGAAGAAACTTCAAAGAGCTAGCAAATATAGTAGCTACTTAAACAGCCGGTAATTGGTAATTAGGCTTCAGTTTTAATTTGTTAGGTGTTTGTAGTCGTTACGGCAGCAGTCTTTGGTCCTGATAGCAGATACCGCGCGAAAACATCAACAGATGACTGGTGCGGCAGACTTCTAGACAGTAAATAATTAGCACTCTTGACTAGCGAGTGCCAACTAAGTTATTATGTAGTTTAGATCTTTTGTAAAAATTTCTTCAGCTTTATAGATCTAAACAAGATATAATAATAGGGTTAATATGCTACCAGATAATAATCCAGATTTTCAAGAATTTTTGTCTCATTTAACTGCAAACGCTAAACAAAGTTTACGCCAGGCAGATATTATTGCTAGAGGTTTTGGCAGTGCGTACATCGGAACCGAACATTTACTGCTAGGCGTTTTAGCTCAGAGTGGCTCAATGGGCTCTAAGATATTAAGTGACGCTGGCGTAACTCTTGACCGGGCTAGACTAGCATTAAATCTTACCCCAAAAGCCCTAGTTATCCAAATTGGCGCCAAAGGGTTAAGTGAAACAGCTAAGTTAACATTACGTACAGCTTATGACGTTGCTCAAGAGTTTTCTCAAGAATATTGTGGCACCGAGCATATTTTATACAGCATTTTAAGCCAGAAGAATGCTCGGGCAACAGTCCTGCTTAAAGATATGAACGTTGACGTCGATCAACTTATGAATGAAGTTGGTAGATTCTTAAATCGCCAACAATATGCTGAAAGTATGGTGAGCGAACCAAGAAGAAGAACTAAAAACAGCAAGACTAGTACCGTCGACTTTTTTGGTATCGACTTAACGGCTTTAGCTAAATCAAAGAAACTGGACCCTCTAGTTGGACGTGATGCCCAAATCAAAAGACTCATAACTATTTTAAACAGGCGGACTAAAAATAACCCGGTCTTAATTGGCGAACCTGGGGTGGGCAAGACCGCAATTGTTGAAGGTCTGGCTCAACGAATAGTCAACGAGGAAGTTCCAGACAGCCTGATAGATAAAAAAGTGATAACTATAGATCTAGCTGCCATGGTAGCCGGTACTAAATATCGAGGAGAGTTCGAGGATCGTCTCAAGAAAGTTATTAATGAACTAGAAACAGACAAGAACGTCATTGCTTTTATTGACGAATTACACCTTATTGTCGGCGCTGGTGCTGCTGAAGGCGCTATGGACGCCGGTAATATCCTAAAACCAGCTCTAGCACGCGGTAAAATGCAAATAATTGGGGCTACAACAACTAGTGAGTATACCAAGCATATTGAAAAAGACGCTGCTCTAGAAAGACGCTTTCAGCCCATACAGGTGCCTGAAACAACAATTACTGAGACCATCTCAATCCTTAAGGGCTTAAGAAAGCACTATGAGGACTTTCATGGCGTAAAAATAGGTGATGACGTTATTGAAGATGCAGTTAATTTAGCTAAGCGATATATAGCTGACAGATTTATGCCAGATAAGGCTATTGACCTGGTTGATGAAACTGCAGCTTATCTTAAAGTAATTAACGCTAAAACTAGCCCAGAAATTAGAAAACTACAAAAAGAACTTAAGCTACTAAACGTCAGAATTGATGATGCTGTCGACAACGAAGAATACGAACGAGCCGCACAATATAAGACAAGGGTATCGCAAATAACTGATGAGCTGAAGAAGCTTCAAGCAACTCTTAAAACTAGCAAGAAGCTAACCTTAAGCAGTGATGATTTAGCCGAAGTAGTATCAAGGATTAGCGGCGTTCCAGTTAAGAGAGTCATTAAAAGTGAAGCCAGATACCTTTTACAACTAGAGAAAATAATTGGCAAGCAGTTAGTGGGCCAAAACGAAGCCATTGACGCTGTATCCAAAGCCATTAGACGTAACCGTTCAGGTATAGGTAGCGAAACGAGACCAATTGGCTCGTTTATCTTCTTAGGTCCGACCGGTGTTGGTAAAACAGAACTAGCTCGAGTCCTCGCGCGGGAGTTCTTCGGCTCTGAATCGGCCCTAGTTAAAATCGATATGAGTGAATTTGGCGAACACCACAATGTTAGTCGACTGGTCGGTGCGCCTGCAGGCTATGTCGGCTATGATGAAGGCGGTCAGCTGACTGACAAGATAAGACGTCAGCCATATTCGCTAGTACTCTTTGATGAAATTGAAAAGGCTCACCCGGAAGTCTTTAATATGCTACTACAGCTCCTTGAGGACGGTAAACTAACTGACGCCAAAGGTCGCAGCATCGACTTTACAAACACAATTATCATCATGACTTCGAACATTGGTGCAGATAAACTCCAACGTGAAGCTAATTTGGGTTTCAATATAAGCAACGCTAAAGACTTAAGCTCACTAGACGACTTACATGAAGAAAATAAAGACAAGGTTATGAGCGAACTTAAAAAATCACTGCGCCCAGAACTATTAAATAGGATCGATAAGGTGATTGTCTTTAGAGCATTAACTAAATCGGACATACTCAAAATAATTGATCTACAAATAGATGATCTTAAAAAACGTCTTGTTAAACATGGTATAGGCTTAGAAATGACCAAACAAGCCAAACAGTATCTTCTGGAAAATGGCTATGATGTTAAAAACGGCGTTAGACCACTCAGAAGGTTAATTGAAAATACCATTGAGGATCATCTAGCTTCTGAGCTACTTAGGGAGAAGTATGATCGCGGCAACATTATTAAAGTTGCAACTAAAAAAGGTGAACTCGCCTACGATTTAACAGCTGAAACTGTATAATGTAGCTATTGTAGCTACAATGAACAAACAGCAACCTAAATTAACTAGCTTCTACGTACTACTTGTACTGGTAATTTTAATTGGCCTTGGTATCATTGGCTATCTCCAACGTCAAAGTATCAACGACTGGCTAGTATTATTATCATACAAACCACCAAAGATAGTTGTACAGCTAGCAAATCAAGACGGCATGAGCGCCTACACTAAACGTGTCTTTTATGTTAATAACCCGCAAATCGAAACAAAAAGTGCTTTTTCAATTTACTGTCCCAATAACTCTGAACAGTCTGTAGTACTTGGTTGCTACCATTTGGGTCAGAACGGCATATATATCCTCGCTGTTAATAACCGTAGTCTATATGGCATTGAGCAGGTTACAGCGGCTTATGAAACTCTACATGCTATTTATCAAAGGTTAAGTACTACTCAACGAAGTACCTTAAACTCGGAACTTTTAGCTTTTGAATATCACGGCTTAAATAACCCAATAGTTAAAGCCCAAATTGCCGGCTTTAAGAAAACTGAACCAGGCGGCGTCTTAAACGAGATGACGTCACTTTTTGGTACTGAAGTTAGTAATTTGCCTAGTACTTTATCAAAGTTTTATACCCAGTACTTTAATAATCGTCAAACCCTTCTTAATTACTACAATGATTACGAGAGCGCTTTTACATTAAGACAACAACAAATAGCCAGTTACGACAGTCAACTGACAAGGCTGCAATCACAAATTAGCTCTTATGAAAGCCAACTAACTAATCAACTGACTCAGCTGGAATCTGCGCAAGCTAACTTAAATAGCCAAAAAGCTAGCGGTCAAATCAGCCAATATAACAACGGTGTAGTTAGCTATAACCTTGAGGCTGACTCATACAACTCGCTAGCCACTAGCACCAGGTCATTAATTAATCAATACAATCAGGTTGTCGCGCAGCGTAACGCGATCGCCCTTGAAGAAGACCAGCTAGTTCAGGCAATTACCGCCAATCCACAACCAGTAAAAAGCGTCAACTAAAGTTAATGAGTGCTAATAGTTACCGGCGGGTCACCGTCGCTGTCGGTTAGGGTGGCATTACCTGAGGGGACCACCCCCGGATTACAGCTGGTGCCGCTGGTGGTGCAATACGGTGGGTTTACACCGTTTACAGTAACTGTGTAAGTGCCACCACCACCACTCCAACTAAAGCCATTAGAAGTTGCGTTCTCTGTAAAGTTAGTTAGTGGAGCTGTATAGTTAAATGTCGTTGAGTTAGTGCCAGAATAAAGAACGCTATCGACTACCGTAGCCGTAATGGTGCCTGTACCACTAGAGCTTGGATTAAAATTACAACTACCGTTAAAAGCCTGGCTCTGATCCGGTGGTATGGTTAAGGTACATAGGTTATTACCGTTAATTGTAACACTAATTGTACCGGCAGGTGAGGCAGTGTAACTGCCGCCAGAGAGTGGATGGGTGCCGGCAGTTGCACTAACTGTTATTTGACAAGAGTCAACACAAATTGAATTATTATTGACAGTCGTGAGATTTGGTGTCACCGAAACAGAAGGGTGCGTATCGTTACAACTATGCACGTTATCTGTCTGTGAGGCGCTCGTATTTGGCGTACTGTTGCCTCCAAGCATAGTCGAAAGGTTTGGATAAGTCTTCGGATAGAAGATGTCTATAGACGAGGAGCTGCTACTACCGCCACCAATTGTTTGTCTAGCCAGTGGTGGTGTGCAGCTGGTAGCATCGAACCCTGAAACCTTGTCTATAACCCTAGACGTCGCACCGCTACCTCGTCCAGTGTACCATGATGGATAAAGATCATTTACCGGTCCAGGTACTTCTGCACCAAAACCAGTGTTAACTGTCTGAACAAAACCTGGCAGTACCTTTATATCCTTAGGCTGCTGCCAGTTTACAGGTTTAATATTCTCAGCTGTTAAGGCTTGTTCCATCCAGGTTCTAGTTAACGGTTCGGTAATGTCTTCCATATGCCCAGCAGTCAAGGGTTGGTCTAGAGTGTGGTAACCAGCAAAGCCAATAACTGCGTATTGGGTACTCCAAGCCGTCATCAGACCGTTATAGTTCTGGTTTTCTGTACCAGTTTTTACAGCAATATCCC
>DAHVAE010000039.1:0-263 GCA_027314795.1 Candidatus Saccharimonadota bacterium | reverse complement strand
GTTCCAATTCTGAAACTTTTGCCTGGGAAGCAAATACGTAGCTCTAGGGTCATCAAGCATATTGTTAATAATGTAGGCAGTGTCAGGCTTATAGACCTGAGTTCCTTTAGGTTGTGTCCATTGGTAGACAACCTTCCCAGATCCATCAGTTATTTGCTTAATAAAAGTTTGCGGCAACTCAGTACCCATATTAGCTAAAGTTGCATCACCGTTTACCTGTTGATCTATGGAGATTGCGCCACTGCCTATAGCTGCCGACCCAT
>DAHVAE010000038.1 GCA_027314795.1 Candidatus Saccharimonadota bacterium | reverse complement strand
ATGAGTTTTGGGGATAGCATATGGCGGCATACTTGTAGTTTCTGGCTGAATACTCCCTAAGGTATCATTTTCTAACTTATAGCCACAATTACCGCAATACTTTGCGCCGTCTTCAGTAGGCTGATTGCAGTTTGGACAAAGCTTTTCTTCTGGCATTTTTGTTTTTAAATTACATGGTTATTTAAGCACGCTGACCGCATTGGGTGCAATAGAGGTGATGACTGGAGTTAATTGAACCACAAGACCGGCAATATTTATTATGCCCAACACTAGCAAGCCCCCTATCCTCATCGCGGTCTTTAGCTCGATAAAAGATATTAAAGAAGTTTGCACTTAAAGCTAAGGTTATTATTACGGATATAAAAGTAAACAAATTGGTTCCAGAAGAAAGCCCAAAGTCGTATAGCGTATGTAGCCCTATGGCCAGCAGAAATATAGGCCAAATGGATAGTGGGTTCTTTTTGGCAATCTTTGCCTTAACTAGATAATACCCAACTAGGCCAGTTATTGCTGCATGAAAAATTGGGGTCATAACTATCCTGCCAAGTCCTGCTTTGGTGCCGTATTGCATGGTATAAAGTATATTTTCAGGTAGTCCAAAGCCAAGACCGACTAAAGCAAAGTAAATAATTCCATCAGTATGCTCATTAAAATACTTCTTAGGGTAGATAAATAAAGCCAGCGGTAAAAACTTTAATGTCTCTTCAATGATCGCTATACCAATAAAAGAAACCAACATGGATTCAAGCGGTGCACCAATTTTTATGTTATTTAAAGGTATAAATAGCTTCTCGATGAAAGCCGCTATAATAGCAGCCAATAAACCAAATCCTGCTGCTAGCCATAAATCTATAACTGGCTCTTTTTCACCCTTGTCGTTCCTTAACATAAAGATAACTAGGCCAATCGCTAAACCAATAAATACGGCTATAATTAAGTAAATTAACATGATATTTGTTTTGGCTTATCCTAACAGTAGTATACACCAGTTTAATACTGTATAATCACCTCTGTTACAACAAGCCCCGATAGCTCAGCTGGATAGAGCAGGAGACTTCTAAGCTCAAGGTCGTAGGTTCAAATCCTACTCGGGGTACCAGCTTGGAAATGAGTATATAAGTACAGATAGGGCAATTATCTTTAGCTTTGTTTTAATTATTGCTAACACTTTAGAGCTTTGGTTCGAATCCTTCTTGGTTTCTATAAGATCACTCCCTTCTTAAATCTCTGCTAAAATACTTATACTTATGATTAGAAAGAAAACTAAAGGTTCAATCATTATCCCAGCCGGTTTAGATGTCTGGGAACATGAGCTTAAAACTGCACAGGTTTTTGCTAATCATGGATATGTTGTTGAATTTCTAATTAATAACCCTCGTCAACGTATGAAAACTGCTGATGTGCGTATAGATGGAGTAATCTATGAAATTAAATCACCTAAAACAGATAAGTTATCGGCTGTGGAGCGTAACCTTAAAAGAGCCACTAAACAATCAGGTTATATTATAGTTGATTCTAGACGCATGAAGAAGGTACACGATTCTACAATTCAAAAGTTCCTACTTCAAAAACTTAAACAGCAGAAGACCATTAAAAAACTGCTGTTCGTCAATCGAAAACACCAGATTATTGACTTAGATGACCTAATTTGATAGGATTTAAGTACTGAAGTCATGCACGGAGCAGTATGTTCCTACCGCAAGGCTTCTTTTTTGTTAGTTCGATAATCTTACCTAAAACAAAGTAGGAAAGCTGGCTAGGACAGATAATTGGTTTCAGGTCTTCTAAGCAATAAAATGGTTCTGACCTGTTCGATAACGGTGTACCAGCTTGGAAATGAGTATATAAGACAGGGGTCGTAGTTATCCCTCGTTATTTTTACCGGTCACTTAACACCTTATGGCTTGGTTCTAATCCTTCTCGGTCTCCCTGAAATTACCTTGTTCAAGAGACAATAAGTTAAGGCCTGGCACAGCTTTATTTTTTTGTTTCATCTCTGTATTGGTTAAATTGTTAGAAGTAATCTAGGGGGAACGCCCAAGCAGCTTAGCCTAAAAACATATTGACTAAATTGTCAATTTTGCTATACTAAAAATATCACCAAGACAGGCTACCTTGCTGAGTGCGTCTCACAAGAACATGCCTGTCACTTTTTATTTTCAAGCTTGGTTCGTTTAGTGCTAACGTAATCAATTCTTGATATAAGTGGCTTGATCAACTTAGAGTATTTACGTTTATTAGGTACTAGAATCTTCTCTAATTTGCCTAGTTCTTCTAAGTATTCATATAGGCATAAGAAATCACCATCCCCACTAACAATAACAGCTTTATCATATTCATTGACTAGACGGGCAGCACTATAAAGAACCAGTTCAGCATCAACATTACCCTTAGTGGTCTTTTTGCCGTCTTTATAGTAGGCTTGGGTAGGTTTAAAGATTAGCGTGTAACCAGATCGCTGCAAATAATGATAGAGTGTTTGGTTTTCTGGCATCTGTCCTATAAACAGATAGGCTTGTTCAACTCTATAGGTATCACTAAGGAATTTTCTAAACTTGGCAAAATCTAGCTTCCAACCAGCGTCTCTAACTCCAAGGTTAAGATTCTGACTATCAATAAAGGCATAAACTTTTTTATGTTGCTGGTTAGACATGCTCGTTATTATCTCATTAACCTCAACTGCATAAAAGGCGTCAGTATAAATGCCGGTTACGACATCCATTAAATCTAATTAGCTTCAGGCTTCCTAAGGAGTAAAATAGTTCTGACCTGTTCGATAACGGAGTACCAGGTCAAACTTACAGATACATTTCACTCATCTTTAAGCATTTAATACGAATAATACAAGGGGTTCTATCCGTTATTTTGTGTTCGAATCCTACCAGCACGTAGAAGTCTTATTGAAAAATCGCTTGACAAATGTATATACTGAGAATATACTTTAAAGATGAGGATACTACCTAAGCCTATAGTATTTCAATGGGATCAAGATAATATCCATAAGAACATTATTAAGCACAGTGTTACAACACAGGAAGCTGAAGAGATTTTTGTTCTTAAGCCATTCCTTGTCATCAAAGACCTTAAGCACTCCACGACAATCGAGCAGAGATACCTTGGACTGGGCAAAACAAAGAATGGTAGACTACTGTCGGTGGCGTCCACTGTTAGAAATGATCAGGCAAGAATCATATCCGTAAGAGATATGAAAAGGATAGAAAGGAAGGGTTATGAAGAAGCTCAAGCAAATACCAGACTTCAAAAATGAAGCTGAAGAATTTGAGTTTTGGAGCACTCATGATTCAGGTGAGTATGTAGATTGGTCAAAAGCCGAGGAAACGGTTTTCCCTAATTTAAAACTATCCTCTGAGGCTATCTCCATGCGACTGCCAGCACCACTTCTTGCGCACATTAAAGCTCTGGCCAACGAAAAGGGTGTCCCCTACCAATCACTAATGAAAGTTTATTTGAGTGATAAAGTTGATGAAGAGCTTAGAATTGCTAGTCCTCATCACTAAAAACAAATCTCACCTGATCAAGCCAAGCTACAAGGCGTTTGAGGGAAACCTTACCCAGGGTCCTTTTTATTTAATCTGGGTCATTTAGTCCTTGTTCATTCAGCTATTTAATTCAGCAGATTCTCTCCAAAAATAACAAATTCTAAAATGAGGTTAGTTGTACCCAGAAAAGTCGTCAGTCTTGATTTGTTTCTTTGGCAAACCTAAACCTTGCAATATGGATACTGTTTCACTAATTAAAGACTGTGGCCCTGAAACGTAATATAGCCTATCCATATAGTCTGGAACCTCAGATTTGATCAAGCCAACATTGAGTCTACCGACTCTAGTATAAGGATGAGACACCTCAGCCGATTTATCACTCATTATATAGACAGTTTTTATGCCTAGAGGACGAGCCTTTTCGAATATATTTGTATACGCAAAGTCATCTTTTGATTTGGCAGAATATAGCAAGGTTATGTCTCGATGTTCATTCTTGTCTATTAAGTACTTGACCATGCTTCTATACGGTGTAATACCTATGCCGCCGGCAATAAAGACTAAACTTTGTTTTTTATTTTTAGGTAGCGTAAAGTCACCTGCTACTTGATCGGCCACAATAGCAGAATGCCTATTAATACTTAACATAGCTTCTTTAAAGCTACTACCGCTGTCATAGAATTTAACGCCTAGTCTTAAGTCTTCTTCTGTTGGTGATGAAGCTAAAGTAAAGAATCGCCTGTTACCACGTTTGTCGGTTTTTGTATGGGGTAAGGTCCACTCCATGTATTGACCTGGTTGGTAGGCCAATCTTCTTTGGGGATTAAATATAAAGTCAACAGAATCCGGAGTAATCCGGATCTTTTTAATAAGTGTAGGGAATAACTTAACACTAGGACGAATAATAAAGAATATAAAGTTAGCAGTTATTAAGGCTAGCTCTGGCAGAGAGTGAAGTGAAAAGATATGAAACTCAGTGGGGAAGATTAGGCCCATAAACACCGCGTAAAAGGTCTGGAGCCGTGCTGTCGGTGGCGTAGTCAGAGGTTCCGTTAGCATCACAAAGCCTAAGAAAAACATTGATGACGTAGTTATGGTGCCGCTTAGATTAGAAAATACATCACCATGTCCAATAAGTGTATAAAGCGCTGTTGCAGCCAATGCGGTAATAAAGAAAGTAATGACCATACGGAATCTATTCAGTTTACGAATTAAGATTAATCCACCAATTATGACTATTGGTAGCATAACGGCTGTACCCACCCACCAACTAGCACCTTGTTTAGGGCCAAAATCCATTAGTACTAGGGCAATAGCTGCGGGATTGAATATATGGTTGTTTTTATAAGTTAAGACGTATTTTGATGCTATAGCTAGACCAGCTGCTGCCAACAAAAAGGTATAGTTCTCTGGTGTCGAGTTATTAGCGGGTGTAATTATTAAAGCTAGTATTAAAGCGGTGATTAGTGATGATTCAATATTAGTCGGAGCATCAAAAATATATCCAAAAACCTTATTTAAAACATAACAAGCTATCAACAAAATGATAGTCGATATAATAATTGATGAGACACTAAAGTGCAGATCGCCAGCATAGCTTAGCCCAATTGCCGCTAGAACTAGGGCAATCAAATAATATAGAACAAGTCTATACATAGTGATGTGATCAAGTAGATTGTCTAGATAACTAAGCATTTTTTACATACCCTTTAAATCCAGAAGTATAGGTTGCCATATGGTCAGCAGTAACCATATAAGCTTCAAAGTCAGGCATAGACTCAATAAAATTAATCCCTTCTGTGCCCATGGCATAAGCAGCAGTTGCAAACCTATCTGCTTCATACACATTAGGACCAATAACTGTCAGGCTTTTTACTTGAGCTAATTTATCACTAGGGTCTTTAGGATTGTATATATGGTCTCCCCTTATATATGCTCCTGAAGTTGCAATACCTCGATCGCTAATTATTAACGATTTTATTATCTTTTCAATATTAAAAGGGTTTCTGATGCCTACAGTCCATGGTTTATTACCTTCGTCGGAACCGCTAACTTGTATGTCGCCACCAGCATCAACATAAAAGTCTTTAAACCCCTTGCCTTTAAGCAATCTAACGGCATTATATATAGCCCAGCCTTTGACAATGCCTGATGGGTCGATTTTACCCCCATGATTGATATTAAAATATCCATTTGTTAGTTGTTTGGTTTCATCAGCTAGAGCAAATATATCTTTCATTTCCCTACTCCACTTAGTTTTTGGAAGTCCTTGGTTTATCTGAGATATCTCACTTTTCTTTTTGTAGGTGCTAAATCGATTATCTACCTTCCTAAAGTAACTAAATAGATCAGCAATATCTTTTACTTTTACTTTAGGATCATTAACTTTAATTGTTATGGGCATGCCCATAATTAGTTTTGTTTCTTTCATTAACTCTTAGCTTGATTTAAGGCATTAGATAGTGCTTGAACAAAAGCTTCACTAGAAAACGTTGCTCCGGAAATTATACTTACGTTTGGACTTTGAGCTTGTATAGCTTCTTGTTTTAGATATGGATCAGCTTGTTGGTTGATATATGAAGATGTTGGGTTATCATTAGGATGCTGTAAAAAAGTGACATTAGCTATCTTACCGCCGGCTATATCTACGGATACCTGAATAGGCCCATAGTATGCATTAGCAACATTGCTTTTATACGTACCGTTCTTATATGTAACTGATGAAGATGTGGTGCTGGTATTAGAAGTTGTGTTGTTACTAGTTGAAGATCCATTAGAGTTACTAGTAGAGCTACCACTTGAAGTTGAAGTACTCTTACTTAGGTTTGTAGGTGGCACAATTGGTCTACTATGGTGATTACGAATTACAAAAGTATAGGCTAGAAAAACCAAAGCAACGGCTAACCCTATGACATATTTTCGCATGAGTTTAAGTATATCAAGATGAAGCTTGGTATTAGCTTAAAATGTACGAAAAGACTCATTATTGATGTTAATTTGGAATAAACTGAGTACTTAAGCTGGAACTATCGATATTATATCCGCTTAAATAGGTTTGTGACTGCTGGGAGCAAGATTGTTGTAGACTTGAAGAAGCTTGAATAATGATTGAGGGATTAGTACCCGTAAAGTTCAAGAAATTGAACGAACAACCACTAATAGTATTAGGCATTAGTAATGCTAAGGAGGTAAGCAAATCTGGATTTTGAATTCGTTGATCATGGAGACCTATTCTAGCCAGCTCAAATACGCTCTGTTGATTTTCTAACGAAACATACACGTAGGAATCATCAGCACTAACACTTAAGCCAATTATACTATCTCCATTTGTTGGCCTACCAAGCAACGTAGTCTTTTGTGCTGGAGTATTAAAGACCAATACATCTCCATTTTGATTGTATATTAAATCCTCATTATTCAACCAAACTAATGAAGTTGCACCGTTATTTGGGATGGAAGCCTGCTGCTTTAGTGTGTTATTCCAAATGACAACTTGCCCGTTTATAGAGGCCGCAAGGTATTTACCGTTTGGGGACCATGAAAGAGCTGATACATCTCCATTATTTATTATCTGCTGTTTAGATCCATCGGCATTTACAACTTCAAGTTTTGAAGAAGGGGCTGATTTGGAAGATTGATTGTCTTCATTTGATCCTTCGTAAAACGCTAC
>DAHVAE010000037.1 GCA_027314795.1 Candidatus Saccharimonadota bacterium | reverse complement strand
GGCGGGAATATCAGTAACGCCGGTCGTCAACTAGAGAAGTATGTTAAGGAGCATAATATACCACCGGATCGAGTTCTAGTTACAACTCTAGATTCTGACTCAAGACCAGATAAAAGGTACTTTTCCTCATTAACCTATCTGTTTTGTATCGTACCTAAACCCCTTAGAGCTTCATATCAACCACTACCAATGTTTACTAACAATATTTGGGATGCACCAACGTTGATGAGAGTTATTGCTACTGGGAATAATTTATTCTATATCGTCTTAACCAAGAGGCCGCATTTGGAAAGGAATTTCTCTTCTCATGCCCAGTCTTTGCAATCATTAATAGACATGAATTTTTGGAGTACAAGAACAGTAGTTGAAGACGGTCATCATTTTTGGCGTAGTTACTTCTGTTACGATGGTGATTATCGGGTATACCCATTAAGTGTCCCAATTTATCAAGACGCAGTTTTGGCTGATGGTTACCTGCGAACAATAAAAGCCCAGTTTATCCAGCTTCGTCGCTGGACATATGGAGCTTCAGACATTGCTTACATTGCTGATAAAGGCTTCTTTCATAAGAACAAAGTTCGCAAACTTGAGCTTATTGGCAAATTCTTTAGAACACTTGAAGGCCATGTAACATGGGCTACAGGTACGGTGCTTGTTTTTGGAGCGGCCTTTATACCTTCATTCTTCCATCCGCAGAGCTTTGCTGCCCACGAATTACCCCTAATTGTTAGCCGTATACAGCAAATCGGTATTATCGGACTTTTAGCCTCAGTTTATGTCTGTCTTGTAACTTTACCGCCTAGACCTGCACGTCATAAAAGACATCGCTCGATTCTGATGGTCGTCCAATGGATATTAGCTCCAGTGGCCGCTATCTGTTTCGCCTCTTTGGCTGCCTTTAATTCACAGACCAGGCTAATGTTTAAGAGATATCTAAGTAAGTTTGATGTTACTGAAAAAGCTGTTGTTACCCAAAGCGGCAAAGTAATCAGTACTGAAGCCGATCCAAATACCGTTTAGCTAGTGTGGTATGCCTTATATTGAACTGCGGCGGCTTTATCAAAGTGTTTTAAGCAGGTTAGGGTAGTATTAACAATCTCCTCTTTGCTAATCTGACCTTTTGTAAGTAGCTTGGACAGTTTAGATATAACCGTAGCCGTTAAACCTTCACAGTCACTTAAGGCTGTATTTCTGTGTCTTAAGCTGTTAAAGATACTTACAAACAACTTATCTCGCTTAAAAGGCTTTAATTTACCTTTGTTATCAGAAATCACCCATAACTTAGCATAATCTGCCTGCTCAATAGATGTGATAAGGGCACCACATCTTAGGCACTTGCGTCGTCTCCAGGTTGAGTTGGTTCTGCTTTGATGTCTAGTGTTAATTATTTCTGTCTTTGAGCTACAATATACGCATACCATGTATACATATTGTCATAATGCTATTTTAATTACTAGTGGATAATTCATTAAAGTCGGGGATAAAAATACAGCCCTTGGACATCTCCGCGGGCTGCACCTGTAGTCTAACCTTATCTGTTAGCTAGTTCGTAATCGACGAACACGATTCGTTGGTTTCGAAGGAGCTAATTCCTCGTAAAACAACTGGAAAGTGTCAAGAGCACTTATTCTCTGTTTACTCACCAAGTCCCTTTGCTTAACCGAGCTATGTTAACAGATGTGAAAAGGTGAGTCAACAGGTATATTAAAAAGCTTTAATGATGTTAGATTCTGAAATTGATTTGGTGGGCGATATAGGATTTGAACCTATCACCTTCTCAACGTCAATGAGATGCTCTAGCCAAATGAGCTAATCGCCCTTATACACACCCAGATAAAAAAGTATAAACTAATATTCTAAAAAGTTAAACATAAAAACTATATCAAATAAGGTATAGGCAAGTAGATAGTTGTGCACAGCAGTTTTGTACGAATTACGACATTAATATACTAGCCATATGATACTACTATTGCTATAGTAGGTCGTTACAGGTGAAGTTTTGACGAGACTGTTTTATCGGTTTGTCTGAAAGTAAGCGATTAAGTGACATGCGAGATCATTTAATCGCTTATTTTATTTGGTATAATCAATTTAAGTGTTGAAACGGAATAACTAACCGTGGAGCTTCGTCGGACAGCCGCAATCGTACGATAACGTTGGCGGAAGAGTAGAATGTTTCGGTGGAACCGCCTGATGTATCGGGCCCGAGGCGTATAAGGTTGAATAACTTGCGAGATTATTTAACTGACTTATACGTCTTTATTAATTTAAGGAGTAATTATGGCTGATATTGAAAATAGACTATATGCGATGCGTCATTCAGCAGCTCATGTATTGGCAACAGCCGTTAAGCATTTACATCCAGAAGTTAAATTAGGTGTAGGGCCGGTTGTAGAAAATGGCTTCTATTACGATTTTGACTTAGGTGACGTAGTTTTATCCGAAGACGACCTACCTAAAATAGAGGCTGAAATGGCCAAGATCATATCAGCTAACCAGCAGTTTGTTAAAGATATAGTATCTCTTGATGAGGCAGTCAAATGGGCGCATGAAAACAATCAGCCATACAAACTGGAGTTACTAAATGATCTCAAACGCTCTGGCACGACAGATGTAAAAGATATCGACTCAGATGTTTTAGGTACGGAGAATGGTGGTAGTTCGGCTGTCGATACAGTTTCTTTTTATACAAATGGCGACTTTAAAGATCTGTGTCGTGGTCCACACGTTGAATCGACAGGGGAAGTCGGTCCATTTAAGTTGATGAGAGTTAGCGGTGCATACTGGCGAGGTAATGAAAAAAACAAACAGTTACAACGTGTGTATGGGCTAGCTTATGAAACAAAAGATGAACTGGACAATTATCTAAAAGCTGCCGAACAAGCCAAAATGTACGATCATCGAAAACTCGGTCAAGAACTCGATTTATTTGTAATTTCTCCACTAGTCGGTTCAGGGCTGCCTTTATTTACTCCAAGGGGGACGGTGTTAAGGCAAGAGCTTAGCCGCTTTTCTGAAGAGATGAGGGCAAGAGTTGGTTGTGAATTTGTATGGACACCACATATTGCTAAACAAGAGCTATATGAAACCTCGGGCCATTGGGCGAAATTTGGCGATGAATGGCTAACAGTTACTAGTAAAGAGACTAAAGATAGACTTGTGATGAAACCAATGAGTTGTCCGCACCACCAGCAAATATATGGGTCAAGGAAACGTAGTTATCGCGACTTGCCTATAAAATATATGGAAACAGCAACAGTCTATAGGGATGAGAAGGCCGGAGAGTTACTAGGTCTTAGTCGGGTCCGATCGATTACTCAAGATGATACACATATTTTCTGTACGCCTGATCAGATCAATGAGGTTATTGGTTCATTAGTAGATATTACTAAAGAATTTTATAGTCTGCTTGGGCTTGAAGTTAGAGCAAGATTATCTCTAAGAGATAATAATGGTGCCTATTTAGGGGATAAAGATCTTTGGGATAAAGCTCAAACTATTCTGAAAAGTATTGCCGATGAAAAACAATTAAATTACTTTGTGGCAGAAGGTGAAGCTGCATTTTACGGGCCTAAGATAGACTTTATGGCAACTGATGCTTTAGGCAGAGAGTTACAGCTAGCAACTCCGCAACTAGATTTTGTACAACCCGAAAGATTTGGTCTTAGCTATACTGATCAGGATGGCTCAGAAAAAACTCCAGTTATGGTTCACTTTGCCATGCTTGGTTCAATCGAACGGTTCCTTTCTGCATATATAGAGCATGTCATGGGTAAGTTTCCTGTTTGGCTTGCTCCAGAACAGATTAGGATAGTGACCTTAAACCAGACCGAAGCTATCAAGCAATACGCCAGCGAAGTACTTAAGAAGGCAAAAGAAAAAGGCCTTCGAGCTATAGTTGATAATGATAACGAATCAGTTGGCAAGAAGGTGAGACAGGCAGAGGTTATGAAGGTGCCATACTGCATTGTTATTGGTCCAAAAGAAGTCGAAACAACTAAGGTTGCGCCTAGAGTTAGACAGGATTTAACAGATAAAAAAGATATTATCGCTATTGATATAGATAGATTTTTAGATTTAGTTCAAAAGGAATATACTAATCGAGCTGTTAAATCCAGTCTTTAGAGGTAGATATTGAACGATTTTAAGCACAGAGTAGAACTTATTGTTTCTGCTATACCCAAAGGTCAAGTCATGACCTACGGCCAGATCGCAGCTCTTAGTGGCAATTCTCGAGCAGCTAGGCTAGTTGGCGGTATCGCTCACTTCAGCAATGATAATCTACCGTGGCATCGAGTCGTTAACAGACTTGGCGGACTGGCTTCTGGTTATCCAGGCGGCAGACTAGCTCAGAGCGAGCATTTAAAGAGTGAAGGTGTCATAGTCTCCAGTGATTACTATTTAAATTTAGAACATTACCTTTATGTACCAAAGTAAGTACCCACCACTTCTTGTGATAGTCGGCGAGACTGCTAGTGGTAAATCTAGCCTGGCACTGGACCTGGCTAAAAAGTTAAACGGAGAGATAATCTGTGCTGATTCGTGGACTGTAAGACAAGAATTAAATATTGGCACAGATAAACCTGGGCTGAAAGATAGAGCTCAAATCACCCATCACCTTTTAGACATTATTGAGCCTTGCAGTGACTTCACAGCTGCTGTATTTAAAACATTAGCAATTAAAGCTATTAAAGATATATCCGTGAGAGGCAGACTGCCTATAATGGTTGGCGGTAGCGGTCTATATATAGATAGTGTTATTTTTGACTACGGTTTTTTAAAACCAAGCAATCCAAAGTTCAGAAAAAGGCTAAATCAGTTATCCATTGACGAATTACTTAAACAAATTCATGACTCAAACTTACCTCTGGGAGCGAACATAGATAAGCGCAATAAACGTCGACTAATTCGTTTAATAGAAAGTACTGGAGAGGTACCTAAGAGGGGTGAATTAAGAAGCAACACTCTAGTTATCGGAGTTAAGTTGTCTTTAGTCGAGCTAAAGAAGACAATTGAAAACCGTGTTGACGAAATGCTAGCTAATGGGTTAGAGAAAGAAGTTAAAGAGTTAAGCAATAGGTATGGTTGGGGCTGTGAAGCCCTAAAGGGTATTGGCTATAAACAATGGCAGAGATATTTTGATGGTAGTCAGACCCTGGAAGAGACTAGGCTCCAGATTATATCTGCCACTATCAACCTAGCCAAGAAACAACGAACATGGTTTAAAAGAAATAAAAGTATTCATTGGCTAGATCAACCTGCGAATATAGATAATATTGTTGAGCTAGTAACAACAGTATTATCTATCTAACATTTTAAATTGTTTCAAAACTTGGTACTATATTTAAATGATTGAGCAACTCTTTGGGTCCAAAACAAGGGTGAAGCTACTACAGCTTTTCTATAGCAACCCTAACCGTTCTTTTTATGTTAGAGAGATAACTAGAAAGATTGATGAGCAAATTAATTCAGTTAGAAGGGAATTAAGTAACCTACTCAATATAGGTATCATAGTATCTGATAGCAATAACAACAGGTTGTATTATGAAGTTAACCAGAAGTTTAAATTTTATGGCCCGTTGCAACAGATTTTTAGTGGCGGTGTCAACAAAACAATTAAAAAGACTCAGCCACCTAATGAAGGTGAAGCAGTAGATACTTCAGTTGATTTAAACTCAGTTGGGCACATCGAATTAGCTGTTTTTACTGGTCAATTTACGCGAGATGATACGGCTGGAGTGGACTTGTTAGTAGTTGGAGACATTAATCCTAACGCCTTATCTAAATATGTAAATGATTTAGAAAAGAAAGAAAATAAGTCTATTAGATATGCCGTTATGAACCTAGGTGAATTCCAATATCGTCAAGAGATTAGAGATAGGTTCGCAAACAGTATCGAGAGAGCTAAGAAACAAGTACTGGTAGATACTCAGGGGTTGCTAGCTCCAAAAGAAAATACAGTTAAGGAAGAAGAGTAGATGGATGCCCAATACTACGGTGCTAATTGCTTAGTTATTAGTCATAAATCGACGAGAATAGTTATAGATGACAACCTAGATATACTTGGCAAAAAGTCTGTCATTAAAGCTGAAGATGTCGCCCTATATACTACAGATATAGAGGCTAACCCTAAAGCACGGCTTACCTTTAACGGACCTGGTGAATACGAGGTAGGTGATATATCTGTTGTCGGGATATCTGCAAAACCTTTTATTAATGATGATTCAGGTAAATCGGTAACTATGTATAAACTAATGACTTCGGATTTAAGCATGCTAGTTTGTGGGCATATTCTCGGAGACTTTAGTGAAAGTCAGCTAGAACAAATAGGCAGCGTAGATATCTTATTTGTGCCTGTTGGCAATAATGGTTATACGCTTGATCCAATAGGTGCTTTAAAGCTAATTAAAGATATAGAGCCAAAGATTGTGGTCCCCACACACTACAAACAGAGTGGTATCAAATATCCTGTTGAGCAGCTAGATCTAGATAGTGCCCTAAAAGAAATCGGCATGGAAGTTAAAGATACGACATCTAAATTAAAAGTCAAGCCAGCCGATCTTACAGATGTTACCCAGCTAATAGTAATAGAGGCAGTTTAGGAATTGGTTAGTAAACCCTTTTTCTTGAGGGTTCTAATAGCTTGTGTACTGACTTTTAAAGATACTTTACGGCCATCAATTGTAACAGTTTTTGTCTGAAGATTTGGCTTCCAAACCTTTTTTGTATGGCGTTGAGAAAAACTGACGTTATTGCCGTACTGCTTGCCTTTACCGGTAATATCACATTTCTGCATAAAATATCCCAATTCTAATTATTGTTGAATGTCTAAGGTGTTATTTTATGTAATCTTAGTAATATAGTCAACGGTCTATAGAATTTTCTAACTCTTCTTAGATATAATGAAAGCAATCGGGGAAGAAGATCACAAGTCTTTATCCGAGTGTATGATTATCTGCAAATATAAGCATACGGGAGTTCAATATTTGCTAGGAACCGTGGTTTCTGCGTGAGGACACCCACCTGGATTTATTCAGGTGATCAAACTCGGATCCCCGATCTTAATTTGTTATATACTAGCTAAATGATTGGTAGCCTAACTCTAAGTAATGTTGTAGTCATAATAGTGACTCTACTTATTTCTATGACAGTACACGAATTTATGCATGCTTACGTAGGCTATAAATTAGGTGATCCAACAGCTAGCGAGGAGGGTAGACTAAGTCTT
>DAHVAE010000036.1 GCA_027314795.1 Candidatus Saccharimonadota bacterium | reverse complement strand
GTTACTTATGTGCTTTATGGGTTTATGTTTGGCGTAATGAATAAATGCATAAGCTCCGCCACCAATTAAAACAAGAGCTATAACAATGCCAATTATTAACCCGAGCTTATTGCTGCTTTTTTTAGGGATGTTACTTCGAGTATTAATGTAGCTATAGTCTTTAATAGGCAGCTCTTGATATGGATCCTTTGTCGGACGATTTGGTAACTCCATAGTTAATATTTTACTCTTCAGACCAAGAAAATGCTTAGAGAGTTAAATTAATACTTATGGTGACAGTCGGTTAATATCTCTAGGAAAGAGTGTAGCTTCTTTAACGTTATTAAGGCCAATAGTTTTCTCGACGAATCTATCAATACCAAAACCGCAGCCACCGTGAGCCGGCAGACCATATTTAAAAGCCTGTAGATAGTACTTATAGCCTGGGTTATTTATATCCAAACCAGCTTTTTTCATTTGTTCTAAGAGAACATCGTAATGATATTCTCGAAGCGGTACTGTTGCTATTTCTAACCCTCTGAAAATTAGATCTCCCCACATTACTGTTTGAGGGTCTTCAGGGTTAATTTGATGATAGAACTTCATAGCTTCAACTGGGAATTGTGTTGCATAAACTAGTTCAGAACTAAATTGCTTCTTAGCGTAATCTGAGATCCATTTTTCTTCTTCTGGTGTCAAATCTTTTTCGGTCGTAGTATCCTTACCTGTTGCCTTGCTATATAGTTCATGGATTTCTTTAACAGCTATTTTCGGGATCTTAGCTGATAATACTAGGTCTGGTGCCTTAAGTGATTTCAGATCGTCGGCATGTTTTTCATAGACCTGTTGTAAGGCATAAATTGTCATATCCCCTACCATGTCCAGAACTTCGTCATGATTGTTAATAAAACCCATTTCAATGTCGAGCATCATTACTTCACTCATGTGTCTAGTTGTCGCACTAGGTTCAGCTCTAAAGGCCGGAGCTATTTCAAATACTCTTTCAAATGCTCCAACCAACATTTGTTTATACAACTGTGGGCTTTGAGCTAGTGTGGCTTGTTGACCAAAATAATCAAGCTTAAAAACTTCTGTACCGCCTTCAGTAGCTCCGGGTAACAATTTTGGTGTTTGTATTTCGGTAAACTCGTGATTTATTAAAAACTCTCTTAGGTATTGAACCAAACTTGCACGGATTTTAAATATCTTTTGTTCCTGTAAGTTTCTAATGTTTAAGAACCTATATTCAAACAGCGTGTCTAAGTTGTCTGAACCATGCCTGATTGGTTTATCTATTTCGATCGGAGGCTCGTCTGTTACAGGCACTAAAATTTCTACCTCAGGGTCGTGGATTTCGAATCCTCCTGGTGCCCTAGGTTCTTTAATTACGTTACCGATTACCTTGATGATAGTGCCGACTTGCAGGCCATGTAATTTATTGACTTGATTTTTGTCTTTTATAACTATTTGAGCTAGACCGCTTCTATCTCTGAGGTTAATAAAAGTTAGGCCGCCAAGTAAGCGCTTTTTATGTAGCCAGCCGCTAACGCTAGCTTGTTTGCCTTCATAGTCAGCAAGGTCTTTAACTAAAGTCCGGTCCATGAGACTTATTCTAACATCTGTTTAGGATTCTTCGTGATTTTCTGGAATGACAAGTTTGGTTTTTGGCTCCAGAGAAATCAACTGGCTAACTATGTCTTTGAAAGTGATTAGGCCAGTTAAACGCTCTTTTTTATCTAAGACTATAAAGACCGGACTACCAGTTTGAGTTACGGCATTAACAGCATCAGTTAAACTGTCGTCTTCATTTAGGTAATAGACTTTGTTGTCCATCAGGTCTCTCACTTCACCGGCTTTAGCTATATCTATAACACCAGTATTAATCATGCCGATAACCTTCTTGGTCTGGTTATCTTCAAGAACTGGAATGAAGAGTTGCCCAGATTTATGAAGTTCATCGAGCAGAATTGGGCCCATAGCTTCATGAGCTAGAGTATGGTGAACTTTTGACCAGCTTGTACAATAACTACCGACCTTTTTGTTTGGTAGTTTAAGCCCCCTCTTTATTAACTCTAGATCTTGAATATCTATACGATTGTCTGATTGTTTTATCTGCCGATCAATGAGTTGAAGAAGGTCATTTTTATCATAGAGACCAGTATGAATATCTAGACTTTTTGAACCTAGTTTATTGACCAGTTTAAACATCGGCTGTAAATAATTAAGCAACCAGATAACTACTGGCGTAAAATACTCGGCTACTATTCGACTAAAGCTGTCGACGCGTCTTTTAGGCAGCCAGGCAAAAGCTACCCATATAAACAATATAACGGCAATAAAATCTAACCAGAGCGGCGCAACTCTATTAAATAAAATAAGACTACCAGCTGCGCAAAGTATAATAACTATCCATAAAAACAGCTCTAAGCTTTCCTCATAAGCTACCGCGCTATATATCTTCTCAGCAAGCTTATCGCCTTGCCTGGCCATACGTCTTATCTCGATTTTAGGAACAGCGTGGTAACTCTTTCTTAGTTCAATGCACACTAAGGCAACTACCAGTAAAATCAGCGAATATATATAGTCAGCCACAATAACTTTAAGCTTATACTTTTAGACATTATTTTAAAAGCTTGCTAGCTGAGGCAATTTTATGTTATTTAATGTATACTTTGTTAATAAACTTGGGAGATTATTTTTAAATGACTAGAAATTTTTGGATAGTTGTAGTTGCAATAGTCGTAATACTTGTTGGTGTTTTTATCTTCACCGCTAATGGCAATAATACTAGTAACAAGTTAACCCCAACCAATCATATTGAAGGAGAAGGTAAGGCTGGTGTGACTTTAGTTGAGTACGGAGATTATCAGTGCCCATACTGTGGTGAATATTTTTCAACAGTTAAGCAGGTTGAGGCTTTATATAACACCCAAATAACATTCCAGTTTAGAAATTTCCCACTAACCTCGCTTCACCCTAACGCCTTTGCTGGCGCTAGAGCTGCTGAGGCGGCAGGACTTATGGGTATGTTCTGGCAAATGCACGATTTGCTTTACCAAGAAAACCAAATCTATTATAACTCCGGTGGGTCCAACCCAACGTGGATCGGCCAGTCAAATCCAGAGCCAACTTTTGTCCAATACGCTAAGAGTCTTGGACTTAATACGACTAAGTTCCAGCAGCTTTATTCATCTGACCAAGTCAATAACCTGATTATTGCTGATGAAAATGTCGGCAATTCCTTGGGTATTGATGCTACACCAACATTCTTCTTAGACGGTAAAAAGATTTCAGTAGCTAATAGTGTTTCAGCTTTTCAAACACTAATAAATTCAGCCATTGCTCAAAAGACCGGTAAATCTGCTAATCAATCGACAACAGCTGGTACTACCCAGCAGACAAAGAAATAACTAAGATATTACATTGCGCCAAGAGGGCGATTCCACATGGACAGGAACTCTTTCTGCATAGCTTTTTATAACTTTTATTTTAATTGGCACTTTTGCCCTCTTTCGCTCCAATTAATATAATTGAAGGCTTTATTTAACTGTTTTTTTGTTTTCAGGGGTTACCCTTAAGACGCTTTGATTGTACGGTTTTAATAGTGCTTATGTCAATAAAATCTATTAATTAATCGAGGCGTACAGCCAGTTTTGTCTTATATATGTAGCGACGCTTTTGGCTAAGCCTTGAGCTATTTCACCCTTTTGAAGAGACCTTCTAATTTCGGTTGAAACAAGAGCTGGCCAATAGCTTTCGATAATTTTAAGCGGCGGTTTAGGCCAAGTCTGGGTCTCGGCTATCACCTTCTTTAGTGATGAGCCTTGTCTTAGACCAATTACTATTTCAGCACGATTTAAAAACTTCTGACCATCAGGCCACCTAGCTATGCCTTCAACTTTATCTGAGCCGAATAAGAATACTAAATCCGAATCTGTAAGTAATCTTTCTAGAGCTGGCAGGGTTTTTCTAACGCTAAAGGTTTTATCATCAAGCTCAATTAAGCCTAGTTTTGGATGAGGTTTTATCGACCGTTTAATCATTGCTACCCGATGACCAAAATGTTCATAACCGACCTTATTTCGTGGTACTCTTTCAGGTAAGAAAAAGACTTGATCTAGCCCGGCTTCTTCAATAGCTTGAAGGGCAAATGTTATATGCCCTAAGTGCACTGGATCAAAGCTGCCTGAATATATACCGATTTTATTTCTAACCTTCTTCAATTGGTGCTCCTTCGCAACATCTGGTTTGAAAGTAACAGCTAGGGCAAACAAAATGTCCGTGGACTGGGTCTAATGGATAATATCCGCAGGCATCACAAAAGAGATAAGGAGACTTCTCCTTAACTAGCTCATTATACGAGTCTAAATCTATATCAGCGTTTTCGTTAATCTTCACACATATATTATATACCGCAAGCTTTAAGCTACCTTAGAGCAACCACAGGAACCTTTTATTAAAGACCTTTGCCCTCTTCTTGATATCGTTGTTTTGACGTTTTTCTTATGACATATCGGGCACTCTATAGATATAAACTCACAATCGTCAGATGATGGGCTGTTACTTTCTTCATTAGTCAAGCTACCTTTAAATAACAAACCAGAGGGACAGGAACGAGCGTCCGCAAGTTTCTGGCTAACGGCAATCTCTTCTTGTGCTTGTTCAATGTTGCCGTTTTCTATGTGCCAACGAGCCATCTCAATATGCGGCGCGGCTTTTGGACCAAAGACCCATGCATCGATAGACTTGTCTTCAATTGCTGCGTATAAAACCATATGTTTTTCTGTAATCTCATGGAGTTTTTTAATAGCGTCTATAGGATTACTGATAGTGCCAGCCTGTGATATTAGCTCGTATGTCGCATTTTCAATTGCTGGTTCAAACCGCTTTTCCCTTAGCTCGCAGTATTGTTGGTAATGTCTGTAGTCCTGTTTGCTGGTGGCTTGACCAAAGAAAGTGTCAGTAGACCCTGTAACCTCATCAATACATTCATCGAGCATTTCAACGATGTTGATAGCCCCATCTGGCATATGTTCATTTTCTATAAGGGCCGGACTAGCTAACATTTCAGTAGCTGTCAGATCGTCAAAATTAAGACCCATCTTTCTAGCTAGTAACTTAATTGCCGGTATATCATGCCGAGCACCATTATGTTCCTTGATCCCAGCGACAAAGGCCGACTCTAACTGAAGCTGGCCATCTTTGATGGTAGTGACTTGAATTGTTAGGCTCATAGTATCCGTAAAGAAACCGACATCGTCCATTTCTTTAGTAGACATATTATCTGGAGCCAAAGAAAATACGACGAAACTTTTGCCCTCTAATTGGCCGAGCCTGAAGAGTCTTTGCAGCATAAAAGCGTTTGTAGTTTCGGCTTCTGATCGTTCTCTCATTTTATGATGACCACTAGCAAGGCTAAGGCTGTTCGCGTTAATTGATTTAAGTGTCTGGTTGTGCTGATAGATTACTGATGATTCGTCAGAAAATAGATCAACATGCATTATATGTCCGGCTTTAAGTGTTTGCTCAATGCCTTCGGTTCTAACGTTAGCTTTGACCATTTGCCTGGCTACAGGGTCAGTATCCGCCTGTTTGATTGCCTGTTCTAGGTTCTCAATAGGTTTAAAATCTAGCTTAGTTTCCCAACCCTGAATAGCTGTGCTGCCAATGTTTCTAATAAATCTAGCTGCCTCTTTGCGAGCTAGCTGATCATCAATAAGCTCAGCCATAGGCTGATCTTCTACTAGGTATAGGCTGTCTCTAAATTGTTCTTGGACGGCTGTCTCGGCCATAAAAAATCCCTTTACTCAAACGGGCAAAGGGCTTAAATCTAGGCTTTTGCTCGAAAGGACTTATAGCTGAATCGGTCTTTACGCTTGATAACGCTTACCGTTGCGGCACAGTGGAGGAATTTCACCCCGCTTCCAGCATGTTTATTTGTTAAAGATATTTAGAGTCTAGCACTAAAACCTAAACACTAGATATAGTATTTTTGACTATGTTAACTACTTTGTTTTTGTTTTAATGCCGTAAGTCTAGGCATAAAGCTTTGAGCTGCGCCGTGCAGATCCAGCACTTTTAAAGCTCCGACTAGTACGTATAAATGGTCAATGCTAGTATTTTTTAAATCATCACCTAGTCTTTCTATTTCGCTAAAGGCATGTTCAACTTTCTCAACTAACCATTTTTCTTCAGTTGGCGCGACATAGTTTGAAGATACTTTGGATTTAAAGTCGCTATTAATTAGCTCGAGGCTTCGAGCTGAGTGGTCACGCTTCCGCAAATGCCCTCTTTGCATCAAGTTATTGACATGTAGGGCAACCGTAGCTACTGAGTTGTAGTTTAGCCCGCTCATTATTTCTCGATAACTAGGGCTGTAGCCATGTTCGTTTATAAAGCTATCTAAATAATTTAGAAGTTCTTTTTGTTTCTTAGTCGGTCTGATACTAACGTTCGGGTTTTGTTTATCCATTTACTTAAGTATGACACTAATACTAATCTAACTCTATGATGCTTGTGGATAAGTTATTGCCTTAAAGCTGTTGATACCTGTAAAATAAGGGGGATTGATAAAAAACAAAAAGAGTAACGATCCAATATGATTTTAAAAAAGTTTAGTGCTTTAAGCAGTGTTCTGGTATTAGTATTAGCATCGCTGTTTTCTTTAGCCTTCAGTGGTCAGGCCCAAGCCGTTGGTACGACTCTTTATTGGTGCGAGTTTGCTTCAAATAGTAACTGGAATACCGCCAGTAACTGGAATACTAGTTCAGCGTGTAGTGGTGGTACTCAAGAAGTCCCGGTATCTGGGGATAGCTTAGTATTTAATAACTCAAGTCTTACTTCAACGCTTGATCTTACTAATGATATAGCTGGTCTAGATATATCTAGTATTACCTTTATGGGTACCGGGACAGGCGCCTATAACCTATCAGGTGATGCAATAAGTTTAGACAACGGTATTACTGATACTGTTTCTACCCTATTAAATGACGTAGTATCAATGAGCTTAACCTTAACCAGTAGTCAAACTTTTAATAATAATCAGGCTGGTGACAACCTATATATTGACGGCTCAGTTAATCTTGGCTCAAATAATCTTACTTTAGCCACCAAAGCTAATCAATTGGTAGTTGCCAATAGTCTTACGGGCTCAGGGACATTAACCCTTGCCAGCCCGCCTAGTGGTTCAACGACTGCGTATTATACATTTGATAACCCTAGCACTAGTTTCACCGGTCCCGTAGTTATTGACGCTGGCGCTATAGCTAAAGATAACAGTAACAACCTAACAGCGTTTGGTAGTGGTTTAATTACTGTT
>DAHVAE010000035.1 GCA_027314795.1 Candidatus Saccharimonadota bacterium | reverse complement strand
TACCTTTTTATCTTATGTTCGAATTCGGGAAGTCTGGACTTTACGGACTTAGGTGCTGTAGTTAGCTTTGGCTGGGGATTATGTTCAGTGTTAAAACTATATTGATGGTAAATTTGAAGTAAAACCTAGAAACCTAAATTATTATCTGTTAGTTTGGTAGCCCGAACTGTAGTATTAAATCGGCTCCCGACGCTGCAGCTTCTGCAATCCCTCTTTCTCTTTGAGCTAACTCAGTACCTAATGCTCTTGCTTCATGAATTGTATCTTCCGTGACCTCCTTGCCAAGGTCCTTTGCCATTGCTGAGATAAATTCATTGCTATCCGAATGTTCCAACAATAAATGTGCGCCATGAGTTAGTACATCAATTAAACTAGCATGTTCTTCAGCGCTTTTAGCTACACGTTCACGATCACGAATTGCTACACGTTCGTTCAAAGTAGGTAAACGTTTATTTCCAGCGTGTTGTTCCGAAGACATACAGATACTTTAGCATGAGATAATAATTCGTCAAGGCCCTGGCTGGCCATTATGTTCCACGTTAGAAACTTACTGATGAAATCATCACTAACATCAGTTGATGACTTGGGGCAGGTTGGCTTATGTAGTTAACATCCGTCAGGCTGGCCAATACAACCAGGAGTATCGTCATTCTGTAATTTGCCCTCAGGTGTGTAATTGCTTATGATAAACGTAATGGATCATGCAATAGCAATCAGCAAACTTTCTAAAAAATATCGTCGCTCTGGAACATTCGCACTCCATAATCTGTCACTATATGTTGATGCTGGTGAAGTGTATGGTTTTTTGGGACCAAACGGTGCCGGTAAGTCTACTACGATCCGAACACTATTGAATTTTCTACAACCGACTAACGGCAGCGCGTCGATCCTTGGTCATGACATTGTCAAAGATGCTGTTGCTGTCCGGCAAGAAATCGGCTATTTGTCCGGTGACGGCGCAGTGTACTTGAAAATGACTGGCCAACAGTACTTAGACTATCTTGGCGAGCTGCAGCCACCAGCCAGCAAGGCATACAAGCAGGAGCTGACCAAAAGGCTGCAGGCTAACCTCAAAAAGCCGCTTGGCGAACTTTCTCGTGGTAATAGGCAAAAAATATCTATCATTCAAGCTTTCATGCATCAGCCAAGAGTCATGATTTTAGATGAGCCCAGCAGCGGCCTAGATCCACTCATGCAAGAAGTGTTCTATGAATTAATCACTGAGGCCAAAGATCGCGGCGCAGCAATCTTCATGAGCAGTCATATTCTGGGTGAAGTCCAGAAGGTATGCAACCGGGTCGGCATTATTCGAGACGGTAAATTGATCATAGAGCGAAATATTGCAGATATGGCTCAGGAGGCTACCCAAACCTTCGATATCACATTCAAAGAGGCTGCTCCTGTTACTATGCTGAAGCAATTATCAGGCGTTCAAAAGGTTACTCAAAACGATGTCCACAGTGTTACGCTGCACGTGCATGGCGAACTTTCACCACTGTTTGCGCTACTGGCGAAGCACACCGTTACTAAAGTCGACACTAGAGCGTTAGATCTTGAGGAGGTCTTTATGCATTACTACCAAGCCGAGGGGAAGCAAGATGTTTAGTGTCGTGAAGTGGACACTCTGGCAGCGCCGATGGAGCACACTCTGGTGGAGTATCGGAGTGGCTAGCTTGGTGCTGGTAACGCTGGCATTTTATCCTACTGTCCACAACCAGGCAGCTTCGCTCAATAAGAGTTTTGGGGGGCTGAGTAATAGTACTCTTGCTTTGTTTGGCGGCACTGATTTCTTTTCGCCAGTCGGCTACTTAAACAGCCAGCTTATTTATTTGATGCTGCCTCTATTATTGATAATTTTGGGAATTGGTTTGGGTGGTAGCCTGATTGGTCGTGACGAAACAGAGGGTACCATTGAGGCCCTTTTGTCACGACCGATTTCTAGAACCAGGCTCTTGCTGTCTAAGTCTCTTGCAGGCGGATTAATTATCCTTATTGTCACTAGTGTTGGCACCGCTGCGTTAGTGGCAATGGCTCAGTTAGTTCATATAGGCGTTTCGGCTGGGAATATTCTTGCAGCCTGTTTCAGCTGTTTTATGTTAGTTCTTACTTTTAGCGTCGTGGCGTTTTTGCTGGCTGCAACGGGACGCGGGCGCGCGGCAGCTTTAGGTATAGCCGTAGTCTATGCATTGGGTGGTTATATTTTTGGTTCACTGGCCAGCACAGTTCATTGGCTCAAAATCCCAAGTCTCATTTTCCCATATCATTATTACCACTCAGCAGATATTTTGCGTGGCACTTTTGATTGGTCATCCATATTGTTCTTTGCTCTTTTCACGGCCGGCTGTATGTTGATTAGTTGGCTAAGCTTTCGCAAACGTGATCTCGGCTGAGTGAATTAGCCATTAATTATTCAGGCTCTAGCATCCATACAGACTGGTAAAAGATTAACGAGAGGTAGAATTGGGCGAGCATGGCCCGATTTTCGAACTTCGACTCTTGCTATTGACCCTGAGTCGATGGCAAGTGCGAAAGCTCTATTTGCTCAGTCAAGAATTTAGTTGTTGCTCTAATACTTGTTTTGATCACACTTCCTTTTCTGAGCCGTATAACTAAACCTGAAGATGCACGATTTGAATAGTTTATGCTAGCAGTAACAAATTAGTGCTTGAAATGACGAAAAAAAGTTTGGCATCAGATGCATTATGCTTAAATACCTTTTTATCTTATGTTCGAATTCGGGAAGTCTGGACTTTACGGACTTAGGTGCTGTAGTTAGCTTTGGCTGGGGCGGAGGGATTCAAAACGCTATATTATTAAAGTCTCATGGGTGCAGTGGTGTACACAGTTGATCGATGCTGTATGACAAAGATTTTGACTGTATTCTCTTCTATCCTGAAAATTATCCTGTAGTCACCAACTCGCAATTTACGGTATCCTTTTAATGACCTTCGCAGTGGCCTGCTATAGACTTCAGGGTGTGTCATTAATTTTGTTTCAATCACTTTTCTGATATCACCTCTCCAAGACTCTAGAATACTAGGTAAGTCATTGTTGACTACCGTGTCAACGTAAAGAATCTTATACATAACTAGCTATTAAATACTTCAGAGTGAGGATAGAATTTACTATCCTTATGGTCCCTCTTGGCGGCAATTTTGTCCCAGATGTCATCTTCCTCAACTTCTAGACCTATCTCCATAAGCCTAACTGCCTTTGTAGCTGCAGGCATTTGATCTCGCTTTGAGACGCTAAGGAGCACCTTTTTGGTGTCGTCGGGTAGGCTAATGTTTAGACGTGATTTTGTTGTACTCATGTATTTAGTGTATCAAAAGTGTATCAATTGTCAATAGTGTTAATGGCTGGTGTTAGCCCAAAAATAAAAGTGGAATCGTCTTTAGGGGGTAAGATGCCTGAACCCAAAAATAAAAGTGGAGTGGAATCCAGACAAAAATAAAAGCGGAATAACTTCCTAGAACCATAGCCTCCTTGGCTAAACTAGCTATTGGACTAACAAGCTTAATAACAAGGAGGGATCTATGGTCCAGATACATAATAACTTTAGTGATGACCAGGTGAAACAGCTACTAGCCTGGTATATAGATGGCACAATGAGTCGTGGTGACATATGCCTTCAGTTGGGACTAAAGCAAAGTCTGTTTTATGAACTGCTCAGCGAATACAAAACTAATCCGTCAAAGTTTACTGTCGCCTACGGACGTAACTATCCAAACCGTCACAAGGACAGGGCTGTGACCGTTGCTATCCATAAAGAACTAGAATTAGAGAAAAGCTTCATAGATAACCCTGCTATGCCAATCATGTTCTACAACTATTCATCGATTCGAGATGCCGTTGAAGAGAGTACCGGCAGCCATCTCACAGCTCAAACAGTTGTTAACTACGCTAAGAAATGGAACTTTTACATCGAGCGCCCGAAGAATAAGAACTCGCACACGAGACAAGTATTAACTGACCAGGTGGGTATGCTGCTGCAGCACGATGCGTCTCTACATCAATGGTCACCCTATGCCTTTCGTCCTGATGGTAAGCCACTAAAGTGGTCACTCATTACCACACTAGATGACCACAGCCGGGAACTGCTGTATGCTGACCTGTTTGAGCACGAAACAGCTTGGGCCCATATTACTGCACTGGAGTCGGTCGAGATGAAATATGGAGTCGGTGTTCAGTATTACTCAGATAACCATGCCATCTTTAGGTATGTAGCGGATAGGGATAAAAACGGTACCAGTGCAGCCACCTACCAGAGAGTTCTTGGAACCGATGACATAGCTCCGCAGTGGAAACAAGCCGTTGAAGCTAGTGGCATGAAGGTAACCTATGCTTTAAGCCCTGAGGCCAAAGGTAAGATTGAAAGGCCTTACCGATGGATGCAGGATAGAATCGTTCGTAGAGCGGCCAGAGAACACGCTAAAACCATTGAAGCCGTCAGGCTTATCCTGGCTCAAGAGGTAGATAGGTACAATAACCGGGCTATACACAGTACAACGGGTGAGATACCCTCTATCCGCTTCATGAATGCCGTGAATGATGGACGAACTGTTTTTAGGCCGTTAGACCTTACTAAGACCAAACCACCAGTTAGCTCAACCAAGGATATCTTTTGTTTAAGGACAGCCCGCAAGGTTAATGGTTACGGTAAAATCTCACTAGGCGGCCTACTGTTGAGTGTCCCAGGCAATTTACCGGACGGTACAGAAGTGACACTGCACATTATTCCAGGAACCCAACTAACAGAAATACGCTTCCTGAAAAACAATACGGTACTTGGTTATATACAGATTGAGACCCCAAAATCTTTCCGGTTTTAATTTTGAAATGCTACGGTTTTAATTTTGGGTTAACATAGTGTTAATGGCTGGGCAGAAGGGGTTTAAACTTCGCTAATAACATCAAATCCTTTAACGCTTCCGGTTATGGCGAGGCCAATAATTTTACCGCTGCAAATTCCCTTTTGTCTTATTTTCTTAGCCACTTCGTTCAGTGTAGCGCCAGAGCCAACCGCATCATCTATGAGCAAGATGTTCGTGTATTTGCTGGTGTCATCAACAACAATCGTTTCTCTGGCATTGATAATTCTATCCCCAAGCTTGCTCAGCGTTTTTTGGGGGACAATAATGGGTGTTTTGACTTTTACCAGCGAAACCATTCGTTCGTGCAGGGCGAGGCGTCTTTCAATTTGTTTCATTAGCTGCCGCTCCCGTCTAACAGTCGGGGGGATAAATGCAACGCCATCAATATCAAACTTTTCTATAACGCCCAGGACGTCCGACCGTATGCTATCAATCAGCTGGTTCATCAAAGTTTGATCCTGACTTTGTTTCGCAAATAGAAGGAGTTGTCCAAGTTTCGTTTTTCCAAAGACCTCGATGCTATAGAAGTCCAAATAAAAAACTTCATCCAACGCTACGTCATCGAAAGTTGATTTTAGCTTCGCCATACCGTCGATCAAGCCAGTTTTTTTATATGCGTTGTATCTCTCGACCGTCTCTTGATAAAGAGTGGCCATTTTCTTGACATCTTGTTCTCTTTCTTTGCACCATGCTGTGAAGCCCTCCCAGCCAAGGGTTTTTTCACCGAAGGGGGTTATGTATAGAAAATTATCTTCAACGACTTTTTTAGTCGTAGGATCAATAGTATAAGCTATAGCCGCCGCGGGATTAGGCTGAGCTATTTTCGTAGGTAGCGAATAATACACCTTTGGAGGCCTACCGATTTTAGTTATAGCACCTTCATCAATGAGCTTATTTAGTATTCGATGTACCGCTTGTCGAGATATAGAAAGATAATCAGCAATCTCATTAACAGTTGCCTGATTTGTCTTGAGGTACTGAGTTATTTTCTCTGCATTATTCATATGCTTATTCTAGCAAGTTTACAGTTTACAGTCAACTGTAAACTAATCTTCGTCGGATATGGCTGGGTATAGGGGACGATTTACGAACCTTTACTTTTATTATTGACCCTATGTCAATAGCAAGGATCAAGGCTTTGTTGACATAATGTTCGTGAGTTGGCGTACTTGAGAGCTAGTGAAATTAATTACTGTGCTGTGTATAATGTATGTCATGAATATGACAGAAATGCAAAGTGGTCTTACTCTAGTCACTAATGATGCTATTGAAGTTGTTTTTAGTGGTAAGGAAATTGGCAATGTTGATCCTCGATTTCCAGCGGTAGATATAGAAGTTAACCGTAACAGATTACTTCAAGCTATAGGTGTTGGTAAATATACCGTGCAAGTTTGTCAGCTTAAATCTGATTTTATAGATTTAAGTGATGTACCTACAGAGGATATTGAAGCCTCTTATTGCACAGACGGTATGTTTATAAATCTGATGTTGTTCTAGGTCTTAATACTGCTGACTGTAGCGCCATAGCTTTGTTTGATACTAGAAAGCCCACTGCAATAGGGTTGATTCATGCAGGACGTCAAGGCGTGGCTGGTGATATTCATCTTGCAGCTCTCGAACATCTTACATCCGGCTACGATGTGCCTATGGACAGTGTTGGCATGGTATTTGCACCTTCAATTCAGAAAGATTCTTACTTCTTTCCAAGTTTACCAGCCGAACAACTCGCTGATCCAAAATGGCGAAGGTTTATAGAACTCAGAGATGGTAACTACCACGTTGACCTACTTGGTCGTATTGTAGACGATATTTTGGCCGAAGGCATAGATTTATCACAAATAGAGCTATCACCAGTTGATGTCGGCTCGGATGAATCATATTTTTCTCATGCTCGTGCTGTCAGGACCGGTGAAGTAGAAGGCAGAAATGGTATTGCGGCCAAACTTAAGACATTTTAACGATTTCTTAGATCATTAAAAAGTTATGTCCTAGGCTATAGTCGGATTATCGAACTCAAGAAGTTACTGTGGTTGTATATTACCAAAATTAGCTGGCCATTATGTTCAGTGTTAAACACTTATTAACAATAAATAGCTCAGCACATTGGGCTAAGTAGCTACTTTTGCCTATTAAAGGCTACGGTTGCTAATGCGGCAAAACCTAGTGCAATTAGTGTTTTTGGTTCTTGTGGTGTCGCATGTTCAGTAGCTCTATATATTTGGTTGGAGAGACTCATCAATAAGTCACCAGCCGTAAATGCAATACTGAAAGGTACTGCAACGTCCTCGAAAACATTAAAAGCAGATGCATCTAGCTGATCGACAGAATCTGGAATTTCACTATGTGAGTTCATATATGATTATAACAACTTCAACATAACTTGTCAAATACTGGCTGGGTAACTACTGACTAAGCGTGGCATGGTAAACTGGTTTTAGTCATCTAAAACAAAAACAATTGAACAAGTTAAGCGAAGAACAGATTAAACAAAGGTTAATTGAGGGCCGTA
>DAHVAE010000034.1 GCA_027314795.1 Candidatus Saccharimonadota bacterium | reverse complement strand
CTTTATCTGTCAATATTTACTTTTCCAGCAAATAATGATCGACAAGCCGTATCTGATATCGGGGGTCTACCTGCCCGCTTAAGAGCATTGCAACTGAGTGAACGTCTTGATCTTCAGCAAACAATTTTCTCATGGCAGCTACTGAGCCCAAGGTAAAAACAAAGTCTTCAACAATTACCGGCTTGTTTGAGCTAGCTGCCATTTCCTTATCTAACGCCGTACTAAACTCAAAGTCATGCTGAGAGGTGCTGCCGTCGCGTCGCTTTGAGTGAACGACAGGTTTACCGATTTTGCTAGCTAGCATGCTGGTGAAATCTCTAGGTCCATTAGGTACATAAAATAAGGCGTCAGCGCTTTGAATACATGGGTGCGTAGCATATAAACCAAGTATTGTATCCAATTGTTCTTGATGGCTATATAACTTTGCCACGTCAGCATTTAAAGTAACAAAAATATCAGAACCGGTAGCAAACTTAAATTCACTTCCCTTGACGACGTCGGCAGTCAAGAGCGCGTCCCAAGTTACGATACCAGCCAGCCGGGAATCATACCCGTTAGCATGCATATCTAGACATTGTCGTGTTTCTGCAGTTACCGCCAAGGCTTAAGCCAATCTTTCAATAGAATCACTTATGGCCTTCTTTGCATCATCTACGTTACCCCAGCCGTTGAAACTAACTGACGAACCCTGCCAGTCGTTCTTCCAGGCTTTGTAGTTTTTATAGAAATGCTCAACCATTGGTTTAAAATTAGGCCCTAGATCTTCAACGCTTTTTACTTGGGTTTTGGTAACATCATTAACGGCTACACATATTAGCTTCTCATCATTGTCGCCGTCGTCAACCATGTAAAGAACCCCGATTGGCCGAACTTTAACAACAACGCCATGGACAAGTGGCTCATCAATAATTACTAAAGCGTCAATAGGATCACCGTCTTCGCATAAAGTTTTGGGTATATAGCCATAGTCTACTGGGTAGCCCATTGAGGTCGCATTGACTCTATCTAGAGTTAGGTAACCGGTTTCTTTATCCATCTCGTACTTATTGTGGTTGCCTCTTTGAATTTCAATAACAACATTAACTTCGTCTGGCGCTTTGCTGCCGTAATCTAGATCTTTATTAGCCATATACCTTACCTTAATTACAGCTAATTATATCAAAAAAGTAGTGAATCTCGTTTTTCGCTGCTTTAATATTAAACATAGTAGCAGGCAACCTGGTCTAAGCAGCTCTTTAGCGAGCCGTTAGACCCGCTTCATATTTTATTACATAAGTTATAAACTAGAGGTTATGAAGGCTGAGTTCATTAGCTCAAAAGTTATTGCTAAGAATATAAAACGCTATGATTTTAAGCCTGAAAAGAAAATATCTCAGACAGCTGGCCAATATGTCGAGATTACTTTGCGCCACAAAAACCCTGATGATCGGGGTGAACAACGATGGTTTACACTATCTTCCAGCCCGACAGCTAAATACCTAGCCATAACTACCAAGCAAATAGCAGACAAAGCTAGTAGTTTCAAGCAAGCTTTAGATCATCTGAAGCCCGGCGAAACAGTCAATATATCTGATCCGATGGGTGACTTTGTCTTGCCCGCTGACGAATCTATACCGCTAGTGTTTGTAGCAGGCGGCATTGGGATAACACCATTTTTAAGTATTATTGAATACTTAAGGGCAACTCAACAGAAAAGGCAGATTGCCTTACTCTACGCTGTCAGCTCAAAAGATGAGGCGGTTGATTTAGGTAAGTATAAACAGGTCATCCAGCATAACCAGCTAGTATTAGGCAGGTTAAATGGCCAATTAATCTATGATCAAGCCAATAAACTAGATAACCCTTTAATATATGTATCAGGCCCTGAAAATATGGTAGAAGCACTAACAAAAGAGCTTGAGCAGATGGGTGTTAAAAAAGCTAAAATTGTCGGCGACTTCTTCCCGGGCTATGATTAGCCATAAAGCATAGCGGAAGATCTACCCTCGTGACCTTCTAAAAATTCTCTGATCTTAAGCGCAGCTGTTGCTCCTTCGCCAGTTGCTGAAGCTATCTGCATGGTAGCACCACTGCGAACATCGCCAGCTGCAAAAACACCGAGCATTGAGGTACGCAAATTTTTGTCTGTCTTAATAAAGCCAATCTCATCTTGGTCTAATAAGCCTTTAACAAACTGGCTATTTGGTATCAGCCCGACAAATATGAAGACGCCGTCTATAGTGATTTCGGTTGGTTTGCCAGCTTCGGTCACTTTAACTTTATCGACCATTTTATCTTTACCGATAATTTCGTCGGTGGTAGTTTTCAGATGGACTGTTACCTTGCCACTATCGATAAAAGGTTGCAGCTCTTTAACTAAGATGTCACTGGCTTTAATTGCAGACCTTACTAGCAAGTCAATATGACTGGCATAACGTGTTAGGAATATAGTCTCTTGGATTGCCGAATTACCGCCGCCAACTACAGCTAGTTTTTTGTCCCTATAAAAAGCACCATCACAAGTTGCACAGTAATGGACGCCTCGAGCAAAGTATTCTTGTTCGCCGGGTACGCCGATCTTCTTGTAGTCTGACCCTGTTGCTATTAGTACTGCTCTAGCCTCAACCTGACCTTCGGTTGTTTCCAGTAGTCTAGTTGCACCTTTGTCTACAATTGACAAAACCTCGCCAAGCTCAATAACCGCGCCGAAACGTTCAGCCTGTTTTCTAAGTTCATCTGCTAAATTTAAGCCTGCTACGCCGTCAGCAAAGCCAGGATAGTTGTCTATATGATCGGTAACCGCTGCTAGCCCACCGACTACACCTCTCTCATATAGAAGAGTGTCTATATCTTCCCTAGTGGTGTATATAGCAGCTGTTAGTGCGGCTGGGCCAGCACCAACAATTACTAGGTCATAAACTTTTGCTTGGCCCATAGATTATATATATTTTAACTAAGTATTAAAAAATTAGGAAATAGCCGGCGCTAACCTGGCTAGGTTATAGCCAACAATTACTTCCTGACTGTCATCTGGTTTAGTAACAACTGTTACCGGTACAGTTAGAGCACCGGATAACTTTAAGGCCTCGTCTTGACGATCGGGCTGTTGATCGAGATTTACCTCGTCGTAAGTTACGCCTTTAGTACCCAGATACATTTTAACCATTTGGCAGTAGCCGCAGGTGTTAGTAGTAAAAATAGTAACGTTTTTTGGCATTTTAACCCTCGCTTATTTAGTTTAATGTTTTGATGTTTTTAAATGTTTAAAAAACTGTACCTCTAATTATATATAGCGTTAATATATTTTGCAAGACACTATATATTGTGTAATTTAGTACATTTTAGCTACTGAATAGCTTTAACAGTAACGTTAAAGACTAGGGCGGCGTTAGCCGGTATGCCCGAGCCAGCGGGGGGATTAGCCCCATACGCCAAGTTGGCTGGGATTAGAAGCTGTCTGGTACCACCAACCTTCATGCCAGGTATGCCTTGTTGCCAGCCTTGTATGACCTGGTTCAAGCTAAAACTTATTGGATTGGCTGAAGACTGAAAGATCAGACCAGAAGCCGCGACCGCGCCAGTATAGCTAGCTGATATAGTGTCCCCAGCTTTAACGGTCTGACCAGTGCCAATTGTTAAATCAGTAACTTTTAATTGAGTAACGCTTGGTACTGGTGTGAAGTTAGGCATAATCTTACTTTGGATATTTGATGAATTTAATTTTGAACCCGTGTTAGTGCTTTGTGAGTTGTTAGTATTATTATTCTTACTCTCAACATTAGCAATAATAAAAGCAATGGCTACTGAAGATGAAGTAACTAGAAACAGTAGAGCAAAAAAGATCGCAAAAAACCGATGACCAAGTTTAGCCAAGTAATCTACCTCCGATTAAGCAATTAAGGTATTATAGCTCACTATCCTTAGCAATACTAAGCCTAACTGGTTGATCTGGGAAGCTGCTGTTAATAAATTGTAAGAGCAAGTCTTTTAATTCGTGCGGTAAGAGTTTGGCAGTACTTAGTTGGCTTATAGGTAGCCAGCGAGGCCGATAGGTGTTTTTCCCCTGGTGACTGATCTTTGCTTCAATGGACTCTGGGTCAAGCATAAGTTCACCGCTAACGTAGTCACAAAGATAAATGTACTGAAGCCCGTAGATTTTACCGGCATCTTCTTCTATAACCAGCCTGGGATTAGTAATCTCTAGACTAGCTTCTTCTTTAACTTCACGAATAAGGGCGTCTGTAAGTTCTTCGTTTTTCTCAACCTCGCCGCCAACTAATGAGCAAAACTTATCGCCAAAGCGGTCTCTGTCCATAACCAGTAATTTATTATCTTTAATAACTACTGCGCGAACAGATACTCGCATCATTAAACCCTACTGGCGTTAAGTTGATCTTGAGCGGCTTTAGCTAACTGATCGAGCAACTCGTTAACTTCTTGGTCTTTAAAAGTTCGACTATGGTCGGTTATTACTAGATGGAAGGTGTAGTGCTTTGAGCTTTGGTCGTCTTTAGGCCTAAATATACTGACTGGCGTAAAGGTATAAGTGCTAGATTTAGCAATTAAACTATCTAGCTGGGCGATAAGGCAGCTAAATATGTCGCTGTAACTAAAGTGATTGGGTATTTTAAGAGTAATGTCTTGTTTTAGTGATGGGTATTTAGATAATTGAGCATACCTTGAGTCTCGCTGGCTAGTGTTAAAAATACTGCTATCCACCTCAAGCCCAGCCGAATGATTTGGCAGCTTAAGTCTTAACGTTAGATTAGGATCAAATTCACCGACAACACCGATTGGCCTGTCTTTAATAGAGACTAAGGCACTACGGTTGCGGTCAAAAGGTTTTGCTAATTCGACTAGATTATCAGCCAGACTTTGAACTTTACTTAAGGGCATATAGCTAACATCTTGCACGTTAAGTTTATCCAGTAAGTAATCAAGATAATCCTTAGCCTTAAAGTAAGCGGCATTAGTGGTTGGCTTATTAGACACATAAACTAGAGCCAGAGAGGAGAACTCGGCAGGCAGATCTGTTTCTTCTTTTTTATATATACCTTCGATATGGTAGGTTCCAATTTCATACATGGCAAATCGGTCATAGCCGGCTTTAATGTTCATATGGACTTTATTAAGCAGCGAAGGCAGCACGCTAAGCCGGTAGTAATTAAGCTCGGGACTAATTGAGTTAACTACCATATACGCCTTATCGACTGATTGGTTGGCGACTTCTGCAAGCTTTTTGCTGACAAAACTATAGGTTAACAATTCGTTAGCACCGGCGGCAGCTAAAAGATCTCTAAGCTCAGACTTTGTTTCTAGATCCTTATTTACTTTTGTAGCTATAGCCGGCCGATTTAAGAATTTCAGCTCAATGTTCTCATAACCATAAAGCCTGCCAACTTCTTCAACGACATCTTCTCTTATCTCTATATCTGTTCGCCAAAACGGCGTGGTTACTATTAGCTCATCGCCGTCTAATTCAACCTTAAATTCAACGTTTGTAAGTAGGCCTGCTATCTCCTCAGCGCTAAGCGTAGTACCAAGTCGACTGTTAATAAAACTAGATGAGACGGTTACGCTTTGATGAACTGTGTCATTGGCTAGTAGCTCTTTTGACAGGTGGACATCGTCAACAATATTAGATATCACCTGGCTGTCAGGCAGAAGCTCTTTTAACCTAGTTACAGCATATGTTAGTACACGTAGCGTTTGCAACGGTGATTGACCTTTTATAAATCGGGTAACAGCTTCAGAAAAGACGCCTAGCTCCATGCTAGTTCGACGGATGCTATACATATTAAAATTAGCAGCTTCAATAACAATGGCGGTAGTAGTCTCATCGACTTCGGTGCTCTGCCCACCCATAACCCCACCTAAGCCAATTAATTGATCGTTTAAGCCTATGCCGATAGTTTCTGACGATGGTTTAACTTCTTTGCCACTAAGTAGTCTCAGGCCTTCGTTAGCTTTAGGTTTACGGACAACTATCGTAAGTTGTTCGCCACCAAGCTGCTTAAGTTTATTGTAGTCATAGGCGTGTAGCGGCTGGCCGGTTTCAAGCATCACCATATTTGTTAGATCAACTATGTTATTAATCGGGCGAATGCCCATTCTAGTTAAGTAAGACTGGATAAGTATTGGGCTGGGCTCGATTTTAACGTTACCGACTACGGCTAGAGAAAACCTGGGGACAAGCTCAGGGATTTCATTATTAATTTTAAGTTCTACTTGTTGATGTTCTTCTAATTTAGAAGGGTTAAGATACCAGTCTGGTGAGTTAAACTGGCGACCTAAGATGCCGCTAACTTCTCGGGCAACACCAAGCAGGCCAAAACAGTCCGGTCGGTGGGTAAACATCTTATTTTCAATGTCTATCAAATAGTCATCAAGTTCATAGACTTTTTCTAGACTCTCGCCTGGGTTAACTTTCGAGTCAATAATTAATATGCCTTCATGATCGTCAGACAAATTTAATTCTTTTGGGCTAGCCAGCATGCCGTTGCTGATTTCACCTTTAATTTCTCTGGTTTCTAAAACTAATCTGTCACCAAAGTAGGTTACTGGCACGACTGAACCCGGCGGTAGCCAGGCTGCCGAGATGCCAGCTTCAACATTTGGTGCGCCGCAGACAACGCTAATATATCCTTGATCGTTACGCTTAACATCTTCAACCTGGCCGCCGTCATCTATGAAGCAGTGATTAAGATGGTCTGTGCCCGCCATTGGCGTAGACGTTATTACCTTTACAATAACCACGTCTTTATAGACCTGACTTAAATTAACAGGCAGATCCTCAAGTGCACCTAACCTTGCGCCAATTATGTCAACCAGTTTATTAATAGCCGGTAGCTCAAAATCTAAAAACTGTTTTAAATAGTTCAGGCTTATTTTCATTGGCTTGCCTTTAGAATCCGTCTTTGGATTTCATTTAACTTATCGTCGCTCATCTTTGGGCCCTCAGCCGTTGTTAGGTAACCAATGTACTCGGGGTAAAACTCTTGGTGATGAGAAAATATATTAGTTTGGTCGCCAAGTTTGCCGTGCAGCGGAATCAGCTTAGCATGGACATGGGCAACGCCAGTGCCTTCAATAACTAAGGCAACACGTTTAACGTTTAGGCCAGTTTCGAGAAGCTTAGCGACTTTTTTAGAGGCCTTTATTAGGCCGACTATCTGGTCGTCATCAAGATCGAAGACGTAATCTCCGGGGTTAATTTTTGGTATGACGACTGTAAAGCCAGGGGTATTTGGAAATGGTGTTAAAAACGCTAAGTAGTTGTCATCTTCCCAAATAATCCAGTGCGGTATCTTTTTAGCTACAATTTGATCGAATATTGTCTCGCTCATATAAACTGCCTCAAAAAGTCTAATCGACCGCTATGAAAGTAACGAATGTCTTCAATGCCGTACTTGATCATAGCCATTCGCATAAAGCCAATACCCCAAGCAAAACCGGTGTAGATCTCAGGGTCGATGTCGGCAT
>DAHVAE010000033.1 GCA_027314795.1 Candidatus Saccharimonadota bacterium | reverse complement strand
CCATGTTTTTTGCGGTGGTCATGTTTGGCAATTCCGCATCAGAACCTTCGTACATCTCCATAGGAAAGACTAGCTCCATAACGAGCAGGCCAGAACCATTCCCGAACTGTTCGGCATTACTCACTCATAATCTCCTCGAGGGCTGCAACTAATCGCACATTATCAGCATTTGAACCTACAGTTACACGCAGAACGCTTGCGGCCCTGATTCCTGGTCGCAGCCGAACGATAATACCCATGTCCTTAAGCTTAGCAGCAACCATTGAGCTATCTGGCAAATTAACCAAGATGAAATTTGCGTCAGTATCCTCAACGACAAACCCGCGCTTCCGCAAATCAGCAAGGAAGCAAAGCTTTGACTCTAAAGTGATTGTGACTTGTTTTTTTAGTTCATCAACTTGATTGAGAGCCGAGAGCCCAGCAGCCATCGCTAGAGCATTCACACTATACGTATTTCTATGCCCCTATAGCCTAGCAATTATTTCTGGGCTGCCTAGCACATACCCAAGTCTTGCGCCCGCCAAACCCCATGCTTTAGAAAACGTACGGAGCACAATAATGTTAGATGCTTGTTCGACCAAGTGCTGGAATGATTTCTCTAAACCTGCATACTCTATATAGGCCTCATCAACAACGATAATACCCCTAAACTTCTTGATTAATTCCTTTACAGCCTCCGGGCTAACGAGATGCCCAGTTGGGTTGTTGGGATTTATTAATATCAACAAGTCGTCAGAACGGTTTGCTAACAATATGGCATCGACATTAGGCTGTCCATCATTTTTAAGAGGGATACTAACGGTGGGCACATTATGCATAGAGGCTCGAGACTTATACGCATCATAACTAGGTACATTAATAATGAGTTGATCTGGCCTTAACGCATACATAAGGAGGTCTATAGCCTCTATCGACCCGGCAGAGATTAGTATGTGCTCTGGTTTAAGCGGCTTACAATATACTGAAGATAACCTTTTGCGAAGTCTAGTGCTGTGTTGATCAGGATAACGATTTAAGTTTGTAACACCACTTATTGGCACTTTGACCCATTGTGAATAATGCTCATTCGCATCAAAAAGAATATGGTTAGCTAACACCTTACGATCAGGGATGTAGGGTATAGGGCTCATGGAAAACTTATACCATAAAGACAGGAGTATTTCAACGTGCTCGCGTACACACACGTCGCGCATCACGCCTTTGCTAAAGTTAAAGGCAGGATTTTTATGTGTTTTGTAAGAATAGGCTCTCAAGCAGAGTACCAACCTATTAGCCTCGGTGTCGAATTTTAGTAAACTCCAAATTTAGCCCTGGTAAGCTCTCTCAAATCGACGCAAGCCACTCGAAATGTCTTATTTCTATATATCCAATGAAAAGCGCCAGGCCTAAACCCAGTGCAAGAAGTACGTTGTGCTTGTATTAACACCACCATCCTTTAACCTCTCATGGCTAAGAGCTACTTATGTCGATCGTTTTATGCATAGTTCAAGCCAGACAATAGAACGGTTGTTAGCATCAGCTACATGGTTTTCTGCTGCCATAATCAGGATCACGCTTCTGACCTTTCTTTAAGTGTGCCATCTATAATAAGTTTTTACTAGATATTTCAACAAGCTTGTCGCAACAGATTATTAGACAAGAACCATCAGATAAGAAATTGATGTTTACGGCGACCTGTACCTATACTACCCAGTAATGCATAAGCCTAATCAAAATGGTTTTAGTCATATCTTAGTACTAATTATAATAGTTTTAATTATAGTTGCCGTTGGTGCATTTGTTTTTAGCCGTATGCAGTCAAATTACGTAAATGTTGTAGCTAGTTTACCAATCTGCCAAAGTCAGAGCGTATTTTCAGCTTCGCCGCTTAGCTCGGGTGATTTAGCATTTATATTACCGCGTGGGAACGTCAATCCGCCCGACCACACTCTGCCGTCTAACCATATTTATTTAACTTTACTGTCTACCAGACAAAATGCTAAGCAAGTTCCTGTTTACAGCCCCGGTAATATTACTATTACGTCAGTACGGGTTGCGCATTATTCTAATGCTTCCGGTCAGAGCATTAACGGCGACTACAGTATCTACTCCTATCCCTGTCGGACCATTCAAGGATATTTTGGTCATATGAGTACCTTGTCTTCAGCTATAGAAAGTAAGCTTGGGCACGTCAGTTGTTATAAGTACGGTCTTAATAACGGCTATATAAGCTCCGTCCAACAGTGTGATTATTCCGTAGATATTCCACTAGCTGCTGGAGTGCAAATCGGAACAGCCGGTGGCCCATCCAGTGCCCCGGCAATGGACTTCGGCGTAGTTGACCAGGCAGTAACCTTACCCTTTATTAGCCCAAGGCGATATAATTCACAAACGCTACACTCAGCTTGTCCAATTGACTACTTCACCCCGAATGTCAAGACCGCGCTGCAAGTATATTTGGGCGAAGGATCTTCTCAACGTACTGCACCTCCAATTTGTGGCCAAGTTAATCAAGATGTGACAAATACTTTACAAGGGAATTGGTTCTATGGTTCGAGCACTAAGGACGGTCCAGGCAATTGGCTTAAAGAATTAGCCATAGTCCATAACAATGCTAATCCAGCATTAGACGAGATTTCAATTGGTGGAGTTATTAGTCAAGCAAAATTCTGGACGTTTTCACCGCTTAGTAGTGGCCTCATCAACCATGAGCCTTCCGGTGTGCACCAGGCAAAACGATTTATTGTTACGACTCAAACAACAATAATTTAGGCGCTGCTAGCAACAGTCATCTTATGGTACAGTTAACTAGTAATACAACGCTTGAAGCAGAGGAGCAGCCCGGAGCTTGTAGCTCTCTAACCCCGCAATTCACTGGGGCTGCGAAAACTTACTATCGGTAATAGCCTGTCCGTGCCCCTGAACAGGCTATTTTATCAAGATTAAAAAATGCTTCGAGCTGAGAAAAGTCAGACCTAACACACTACGAAAAGGTCTACGGCCGACATGCTCACTCAGAAATTAAATTATGTTGTATCTAGTTATTTTCGTGTATGATTAAAATACTACTTTGTTGGAGTGCGATATAAGTTGTTTGTCTGCAACTAAATATCTATACAAGAGGAGGAGGGTGCCTATGGTACATTAACCGCCAATGGTTCTGGTGGAAATATTATTAATTGTTTTTTAAAAGAGGTTGAAATGATAAGACGAATAATCTATGCGGGTGGAATACTCGGCATATTAAGCTTAGTGTTCATACAATCCGGCAGCTTCGCTAGTTTTACTGCGACTGCCAATGTGGCTAGTAAAATAACGAGTGGTAACTTTTCTTTAGGTATCGTGCCTGATTCTAATGTTTCGGTGACTGGCGTTGATTCTTTTGATGCTAACTATGCGTCCCAAGCTAGTGGTAGCTTAATTAATCTGTTTAATAGCAACAATAAGCTCGAGCTTACTCTTGGCTACCTGACGCCAGGCGACACATACACTTACTCATTTAATGTTTGGGATAGTGGCACCCTTCAGGGTCTAGTTAACAATATTGTCTACACGCCACAACCTATGCCAAACACCAGCCAAACAGCCTTAGAAAAAGATCTAACCATTCAAATATACGATGGACAAGGTAATCTTTTAGGCTCTACTGCTGGTAACCAAAATGCAACTTTTAGCACTAATGGCTATAAGGGCATATACCCTAATGGTAGTTATTTCGGCCCAGACTTTCTCCAGCCTGAACCGAATGGCAATACAACAATACCAGGTAGCGGTGAAGGTTTTGCTAGCTATAAGGTTGTCATAACCTACGCCGGCGGCTACTACAACAATAACTATGGGACTAACCCATTAGTTAGCCAAAACAATGAAGAAAATGTTTCAATTGATCCGTTATTAACGATCAACGGCAACACTCTCTAATTTAAACCATAGTCTGGCCGATTGATATCACAATGTCTATCGGCCAGATTTGTCTGAAAATGGAAAAATTCAAGTTAAATTCAAACAAGAGTTTAAGAAAAGGACATCTCAAACTTAGATTTATTTTCGAAGGAACCATATTATTAATTATTCTGGTTGGCTTTATTATAATATCCGTGGCTGTTTTGTCCGGTAGTTGGCAAATAAGACCAATATTATCTGGTAGTATGCGCCCGGGCTTTTCAATTGGTGGTGTGGCTATTACCCAGACTATTCCGACAAGCCAGCTAAAAGTTGGCGATGTAGCTGTTTTCCACCCGCCGTTTTTGAATAACACTACTTATATTCACCGAATTATCTCGATAAGTAAGTCAGATAAACAGTACGTAATCCGTACAAAAGGTGATGATAACCCAACTGCCGATCCATGGTTGCTTAGAATTACCTCTAAAAATTCCTATGTAACAAGATTTACTTTGCCGTTTATCGGTTATCTAGCGGTTTGGGTTCATTCTTATAATGGTAGAAAGGCGCTGTTAACGATTGCTGGCATTATAGCAATTATATTTGTAATGTCTTTATTATTAGAATATGAAAAGAAACGTCGCTTTAGGAGATCTTATAGGATTGCTAAAAAGGCCAAGAAGGAGTAATTTATAGGAACTTTGAATGTTGGGCGTCTTTTTAGCTTGTCATAACATAATCGGTGTCTGCATTTCTTCGGTTTGTTTAATCGGTAATTTGTAATAATCACTTCTACTTAAGGCACCCCTAGACATTAAGTAATATAGAGACTTACGCCATTTCGCCATGTTATGACGCCGTGACAGAATAACCTTGCTAGATGAAATGAAGTAAGCTACTTTATCTAGATCAAAATCTAATTCTGGGGTTGATGATCTCAATGATTTCAAAACTTTCGGAATGTTAATTGTATCATGATAACCATAAAACAGCGTTAGATGGCTAATGCCATCATGATCTTTGCCGAGGTTATCAAATACTGATCGCCGACTTTTAGGAACATGGGCGGCAGTAGTTGTTTGCACAGAAATGATCACTACTTTTTCGGGTAATTCATGTAGCTCTTCTACAGTAGCGCGAAGCGCTAATGGGGCGAAATCAGGATGGTGTCCAATGTAAATTGCAGCACCAGGTATTCTCTGAATTGGAGGCTTAATAGTACTAAGCGTCTGAATAAATTTCTGAAGTGGTCCCTCTATGGTCTGACGTTCTGCATCGATAATTTTCTCGCCCTTGGTCCAGGTATCTATTAACAAAAACGTTAGGCAGCCTAGAGCAACTGGAAACAACCCGCCATGTAGCAGCTTCTGCATATTAGACGACACGAATAGAAGATCAACTGGCAAGAAAACGGCAGCCGTTAATGCCACAGCAACGAATGACTTTCGCCATATGTGACGCATAACCACCAGGAACAATATAGTGTCGGCAGCAATTGTACCGCTAACAGCAATACCGTAAGCATTAGCTAGTCTGGCTGAGGAGCCAAACACCAGAACCAGAGTAACTACCAAAGTAAACAGAAAGAAGTTAATTAAAGGCATGTAAATCTGCCCGGTTTCACGAATAGAAGTATGCTTGACTAGCATCTTGGGTAAAAACTCAAGCTTCACTGCTTGCCTCGTTAATGAAAAAGCTCCTGATATAACAGACTGAGAAGCAATTAGCGTTGCAACAGTAGCTAGTAGCACAATAATAAGTCGTATGCTTGAAGGAAAAAGTTCGACTAGCACATTGCCTGAAACTCCGCGCTCATGAAGGATAATAGCACCTTCTCCCATATAGCAAAGTGTCAGGGCTGGAAAAACAGCCAAAAACCAAGCTTTGGCAATCGGTGGACGACCAAAATGACCTAAATCAGCATATAGCGCTTCTGCCCCCGTAATTGCCAGTACAACAGCCGTCATTGAGAGAAACGCCGTTAGCGGATGATCAATGAAGAAGTTAATTGCTACCACTGGTGATAAAGTTTTTAAAATATCTGGATACTGCCATACGCGCCAGGCACCTCCCAAACCTATAGCCATAAACCAGATGAGCATGGTGGGACCAAAGAACCTGCCAATTGCCGCTGTACCATACTTTTGGATCCAAAATAGTAAGGCAAGAATAACTAACGTCAGCGGCACTATAAATGAGTTTAAATGCGGAGTAACGACTTTTAAGCCTTCAACGGCTGATAATACAGATATAGCAGGGGTAATAATGCTATCACCATAAAATAAAGATACGCCTAATAAACCCAGGATAATAAACAACCATTTACGTTTTAATACTATCCCTTTAATAAGTGCCACCAGCGCCATAATACCGCCCTCGCCTTCATTATCTGCTCGCATAATGAAGCCAATAAACTTAATCGACACGACTATGGTTATAGCCCAAATAACAAGAGAGATAATGCCGTAAATATTCACTTGATTGACTGGTAGGTTTTGTCCCGAAGAACCAAATACGGCATGCAAGGCATATAATGGGCTAGTACCGATATCGCCAAATACTACACCAAGCGCAACTATAGCCAGTGGAGTAAACTCTTTCTTTATTTTGGCCATATGAGCATTATAGCGTAGCCCCGACTAGGCTGCGATGAATATTAGTTTTTATAGTAAGAGAAGGACTAATTGTCTATATTAGTAATATCGTGACAAAAATCATAACCCTCCTACTAGTAGGAATGTCAGTTGGTTTAAGTAATTTTGCCGCCTCCTTTGCTATAGCGATTGATAGCAAGCAGAAATTAACTAGGAGGAGAATGGCCTTAGTTTTTGGGGTCTTTGAAACTGGTATGCCTATTGTTGGGTTACTGATTGGTCGCGTATTGGCAAAAGCAATTGGTGGTAAGGCTAATATAATTGGCGGCGGTTTACTTGGTTTGACCGGTCTCTACTTGTTTCTTAATTCGCTAAAGAATCGAGATGAGCTAGAAGTTGAAAAAACAGCTTTTAGCAACTGGAAGACCATGGTGTTATCCGGGCTTGCACTTAGTGTTGATAATCTTATAGTCAGCTTTAGTCTGGGAGTTTTTAAAATTCCTATTATCCTGGCTGCGCTAGTTATCGGCGGCGTGAGTGTGTTACTGAGCTTAATTGGTTTAGAACTAGGAAAACGTTTAAGCGTTAAGTTCGATAAATACAGCGCTAGTTTAAGCGGCCTTTTTCTGCTATTTATCGCTATAGCTATCTGGTTTAAGATTTTATAAGTACCTAGCCATACACTATTCGTTAGCAATTAAGAACCCTGTGACACTTGTTGGGAACATAACTAAAGCCAGCAGCCATTTGTACTTCATGCAGTGGCTTAACGGAGTATATAAAGTTAGATTTTAAGAGGCAAATGGCTTGCCTGTATATCATTGGTAACAATCTGCTCTGCTTGTACGGTTTACTGCTTCGAGTGCAACCTCGAAAGTTAACGCTGCTCCTAAAGTTACTGGCTGACTAAAATTTAGTTTATTAAAGCCTAGAAAATGTAAAGGCCATCGAGATCATCAGGCTTGTGATCAGCCGGGGGTTCTGGATTTGGCTCAATTTGTACACTAGGAGCAACCGCTATCCCACTAAGCCAAAGAAGCGTTGCATCGTAACCTGGATCAAAAGCTTTGTGGTCAAAGAGGGTTTCTGGGAAAAATCCGCGCATAGCTTTCCTTGTTTCATTTAAAG
>DAHVAE010000032.1 GCA_027314795.1 Candidatus Saccharimonadota bacterium | reverse complement strand
GAAATAAAGTTTAAGCTGTTTTTAGATACCGCCCTTAATGACGGTGCGGATCTAATTGCTACCGGTCACTATGGTCGAATTAAAGAAGGACGGCTACTTAGAGCTAAAGATAAATCTAAGGACCAGACGTACTTTTTATATCGGCTGAAGCCCGAGGCACTAACAAGAAGCTTGATGCCAATTGGCGACATGCTTAAAAGCGAAGTTAGAGTTGAAGCTAAAAAAAGAAGCTTACCTACAGCAGAGAAGAAGGACAGCCAAGGTATCTGCTTTATCGGCAAAGTCGGTATCAAAGAATTTCTACTTAATGAACTTGGACCACAGTCTCCAGGAGATATTATTGACGAAAAAGGCCAGGTAATAGGCAGACATGATGGCGCCATATTTTACACTATTGGCCAAAGACACGGCTTAAACATTGGTGGTGGTTTACCATTTTATGTCACCCATAAAGACATAGCTAACAACCAAGTCTTTGTAACTACCAATTTAGATGACAACAATCTCTGGAGCAAAGAACTTAAATTAGCTAATTTCCACTATACTTATCCAGATTTTAATTTCTCAGGCGAGATAGACGCAATGACTCGTTACCGGGCTAAAACAATACCTTGTAATGTTGAGAAACAGGGTTCAAAAGTAAAAGTTGTCTTAAAAGAGCCGGCACGAGCAATTACCCCGGGTCAATCAACTGTCATCTACTCAAAAGATGTATGTATTGGCGGTGGCATAATATCTTGAGACATATATCATGCCATATAACGATAATGTGAAAACCGCGCAGCTATATTTATCTACGCACCAACATGGCGGCACCGCTCCTTTGATGAAACAGGCTGTAAGTCTCTACAGAAGCAGGTTGGAGTAAAAATACTCAATTAACCAAATAATACTAATTTGTTAAACTACTTGGTATATATGACGGCTCAAGAAATACGGAGTGCTTATCTAAGGTTTTTTAAAGATAGAGGTCATGTGCAAATACCTCGCTCTTTGCTGGTGCCCAAGGACGACCCAACCACTTTGTTTACGGGTAGTGGCATGCAGCCACTAATACCATATTTACTTGGTGCACCTAATCCTAACGGCAACCGGTTAGTCAACAGCCAGACCTGCTTAAGGGCCCAAGACATTGAAGAGGTCGGGGATAATCGTCACACCACCTTATTTGAAATGCTCGGTAACTGGAGCTTAGGCGATTATTTTAAAGAGGATCAAATTAAGTGGATTTGGGAGTTCCTAACCGGCCAGATCAAACTTGACCCAAAGCGGATCTACATTAGCTGTTATATTGGCAATGAATCAGCAGGCATCCCAAAAGATACTGAAAGCGCAGCTATCTGGTCAGATATATTTAAAGCTACTAAGCTTGATGCCAAGCAAGTAGATATCGGTAGCGAAGAGGACGGTTACAAGTCAGGGGAACAGGGCGGACGAATATTCTTTTACGGCGATAAAAACTGGTGGAGTCGCGAAGGCTCTCCTAGTCAAATGTCGTCTGGCGAACCGGGCGGCCCCGATACTGAAATGTTCTACCTGTTTGCAGATGTTGTTCATAACCAGGACTATGGTAAAAGATGTCACGTTAATTGTGACTGCGGTCGCTACATCGAAATTGGTAATTCTGTATTTATGGAATACTTAAAAACTGATTCCGGATTTGCTAGGTTGCCGAAACGGAATGTTGATTACGGTGGTGGTTTAGAACGTATAGCAGCCGCAGCCATTGATAGCCCTGATGTTTATAGGATTAGCCTGATCTGGCCCATTATTAAGAAACTCGAAGTATTAAGCGGTAAACATTATGATGCCAACGCAAATGCTATGAGAGTAATTGCAGATCACCTTCGGGGAGCAGTATTCTTAGCTGTAGACGGAGTAACACCTAGTAATAAAGAACAAGGCTACGTTATGCGTCGCCTTATCCGTCGAGCAATTAGGTTTGCATTTGATCTAGGTATTGAACAAAATTTCCTAGAACAAATAGTACCAGTAATAACAGAGATTTATGTTCAGGATTTTCCTGAAGTTGCTTCAAGTGAAGATAAGATCGTCGACATTTTAGTCAAAGAAGAGAAAGCTTTCAGGCAAACCTTACGCAAAGGGCTTAATGAATTTAATAAAATGTATCCAGAAAGTGGTACGCGTGGTGTTATTAATAGCAAGACGCCAATTAATAAAATGACTTCTTTTGACGGTGCTGGGGTCTTTAGACTTTACGATACTTATGGTTTCCCATGGGAACTTGTTATTGAAGAGGCAACAATGAGGGGGCTGCAAATACCAAATAATTGGAAAACGGAGTTCGACCAACTATTAGAGGAACAGCGAGAGCGGTCCCGAACCGCTACCAAAGGTGAATTTAAAGGCGGCTTAGGTGGGCATAGTGACATTCATAAGAAGTATCACACTGCAACTCATTTAATGTATGAAGCTCTAAGAAGGGTACTAGGCGATCACGTTATCCAGCATGGTAGCAATATTACTGAAGCCAGACTGCGCTTTGACTTCTCTCATCCAGACAAAATGACACCTGAGCAGATTAAAGCCGTAGAAGATATGGTCAACGATCAAATTACTAAAGATCTCATAGTCACTTTCGAAGAACACCCTACAAAAGAGGCCCTAGAGGATCTTCACGTACTAGGAGCTTTTGGTGATCGCTACGGTGACACGGTGAAAGTTTATAGGATGCAAAAAGCCGGTGAAGCTAAGCCATTTAGCCTAGAAATCTGTGGCGGCCCGCATGTAGAACACAGCGGCCAACTTGCCGAGGGTAATAAGAAGTTTAAGATTATTAAAGAAGAATCGTCGGCTGCCGGCATAAGAAGAATAAAAGCCGTTCTAAGCTAGTATTAAATTAAGCGGAACTTTAGGTTTTAAATTGAACCACATAACCATGAGTACCCAAGCAATATCTAAAGAGCTTGAAGGGTTTCTGAGACGCATAAAAAGTGGTCAGACGATCTGAGTTATCTATCAATCTTAGCCACCTCTAACTCTAATATCTCAGGCAGAATCAGATCAGTTTTTGGCTGAAGATAAGGGAACCCCCGAAAGCCATAGCTAGATCCAGACAAGCAAAAGTAAAAATCAAGTAATAGACTGTCTAGCTAAAAACACTGAGCTGCTGTGTATAAGTATGTTAAGTGTCCACTGAGTTTTACATTTTAGATGGAAGAAAACAACTTACTAAGTGATCTTAAAAAACTTCTAGTCAAGTTATCCTCAAATGTCCTTACTCACCGAAGATTACTATCAGTTATCGGGCAGAGCTACAATGTGGTGCACTACACTTAGCCGTAGCCACATCGTACACTTGATCAGAAGTTCATAGCTTACTGCGGCTATATCATGCCATTCGTTAATCTAACTTAAAAATAAAGCGAAACCCCAGTTACCATGTGGTAAAATTAAGCATATGCTTGGCAAATTAAAAGCAAGTAGTAGGCTAGTTGCTAAAAAAGCCTTAAATACAGCTACTACCAAAGTTGGTTCTTCAGTATTGTCTAAGTCTAAAAAGAACTCCGATCAATATCTAGTTGCCTTAGATATAGGAACGGAGTTTGTGAAGGCGTTAATCGGTAAGGTATCCGAAGAAGACCCAGGCAAACTTGAGATTATCGGCGTCGGCAGGCATCATCAATCATTAACTGACATGCAAGCTGGAGCTATCTCAGACATTGCTGCCGTAGTAGAAAACTGCGACAAAGCTCTTAACGAAGCCGAAGAAGAAGCTGGCATAAGCGTTAGAACAGCTATCATCGGTATTGCCGGTGAATTAGTTAAAGGCACAACCACAACAGTGAAAGTCAGTCGTAAAGAGCCAACTAAACCAATAGACGTTCCAGAAATGGAGAAGATAATTAATCTAGTCCAATCTAGAGCCGAAAATAGCGCCAAGGCTCAACTAGCCTGGGAACTAGGAGGTAAAAACGTTGATGTACGCCTAGTTAATAGCGCGCTAGTTAGTCTTGAGATAGATGGTTACCCAATCAATAATCCTATTGGTTTCCAAGGTCGGGATGTCATAGTACAGCTATATACTGCCTTTGCCCCGCTTATCCATATTGGTGCACTTGAGAAAACAGCCCAGGAACTAGATTTAGACTTACTGGCAGTTGCCGCTGAGCCCTTTGCTGTCTCAAGGGCCGTTATAGGTAATGACCCCAACCAAAACCTAAGTGCAATCTTGATGGATGTTGGTGGTGGGACAACTGACATTGCCGTTATTAATGATGGTGGCGTCCAGGGTACTAAGATGTTTGGTATTGGCGGTAGGGCCTATACAAGAGGCATAGAAAAGGAGCTAGGTATTAGTTTTGAAGAGGCTGAAGAGCTTAAGCTAGGCCTCTCTGAAGGCAACATCCCAGCCCAAAAGAAATCACATGTTGAAGCTTCAGTAGCAAAAACTGCAGATACCTGGGTAGCCGGCATTGAACTAGCGCTCGGAGAGTTTGAGAAACTCGATCACCTGCCCCATCGGATGTTCCTTTGTGGCGGTGGTTCATCGCTAGATATGCTGATGGATAAATTGGAAACTTCAAGCTGGTACAGAGCACTGCCTTTTACCAGGAAGCCAACCGTGCATCACATTAAACCAGAACAAGTTGAAGGTATTAAAGATAAGACCGGCAAGGTTAACGACCATACCTATATTACCGCTATGGGCTTACTTCGAGTAGGGCTAGATACCTCCCAATTTAGTGCGGCAAATGACACTATTAAAGATAAGATTGATAAGATGCTGAGTGTATAAATGGCTGAAGACACTAAAGACACAATATACATTGACGTAGATGACGAGATAACCACTGTTATAGACAAGGTCAGTGAGAGCAAAAAGAAGCTTGTTGCCCTAGTCTTACCTAAGAGGGCCGCTGTCTTTCAGAGCATTGTTAACATGAAGCTTTTAAAGCGTAAAAGCGATGAGGCTAAAAAGAACCTAGTAATTGTAACCACAGAAGCTAGCTTGCTGCCACTGGCTGGAGCTGTCGGTATTCACGTAGCTAAAACCCTATCATCAAAACCAGAGATACCAGCGGCACCAGTAATTGAACACGAAATGGTAGAAGCCGCCGAAGAAGAAGGCATACCAGAAATATCTACTGAACCGAATGAAGCCGAAGAGATGAAGAAAGAAGCTCAAAAAGAGATAACTAAGTCAGCCGATAAAGCCAAATCTAAAATTCCCACTAACGATCTTGAGACTATTGAGCTAGATAATTCTGAAGAGGCCCCTACCGATACGGCCATGCCAGCAGTGGCTAAAGCTGAAGCTAAGAAGAAGGCTAAAAAAGACAAGTCGCTGAAGATACCTAACTTCAACAAGTTTAGGTTGTGGGCTTTACTGGGTGGTGGTGGCCTTATCCTTATAGTTATCTTATGGATACTACTTTTTAATGTCTGGCCACATGCCACAATAGACATAAAGACCAATGCTCAAAACGTAAATGCTAACCTCTCTTTTAACTTGAGTACCAATGCCAGCGGCGTTAACACCAACACCAATACAGTAAGAGCTAAGCAAGTCAGTGAATCAAAGACATATACCGCTACGGTTAATGCTACCGGCCAGCAGAATAATGGTCAAAAAGCTTCAGGAACGGTTAGCATGCAGGCTATTGAATGTAATACAATTTCTGCTCCAAGTGATGTGCCTGCCGGTACCGGTATAACCGTCAATAACAATACCTATATTACTCAAGCCGATACCAGCTTTCCTTCATTACCAAATGGCAGGCATGGTAGTAACTGTTTAGTTTACGATGCTAATAATTCAACTTCAATAACAGCTCAGAATGGCGGGTCTTCATACAATACATCAGACAACAATACTACATTTAACGTTCCAGGGAGAAGCGATGTTACGGCTACGGGCGGTGCCAGTGGCGGTACAGACAATATAACTACAGTAGTTTCACAAGCAGATATTAATAATGCCGAGAACAAAATTACTCAAGATACTGCTGGGGCTAAAAGCGACCTAACCAATCAATTAAACCAGGCTAACTATTACCCACTTAATTCGACTTTTAACGCCGGTACTCCAAACATTTCACCAAACGCAACAGCCGGTACTGTTGCAAATAGTGTTACGGTAACGGAAACAGTTGGGTATTCGATGTATGGAGTCATTAAGACAGATTTAGTAACTCTCTTAAATAACAATATTAAGTCTCAAGTAAATGGTAACCAGAGCATTTTAAATAATGGGCTATCAAACGCTAGCTATACAGCCGGTAGCAATCCGACCAATCTGACACTTGTCACCACAGCGATAGTTGGACCGAATATTAATACGACTGTACTTAAAAATCAAATTACTGGACAAAAGGTTGGCCAAATAGAATCAATAGTTAAGTCTAACCCAGATGTTAGTAGCGTAACAATTAAGCTGTCACCTTTCTATGTATCTAAAGCTCCAAGCCCATCTAAGATAACGATTAATATAGCTAAGCCAACTAACAACCCCAATGCCACCACTAACTAACCATAAACACCTACTTGCACTGGACATAGGGGACAAGCGGGTGGGGCTGGCTACAGCTAACCTTGAAACCCTGTTAGCTACACCGCTAGATACTATTACTAATGATGCCAACCTAGTAGACAAAATAAATGAGCTAGTAAGAAACTACAATATTGAAGTTATCGTTGTTGGTTTGCCGAGAACTTTAAGCGGTAATGATAGTAACCAAACCAATAAGGTCAGACAATTTATTGAAAGTCTAAAGACTGTCTTAGCTATCGAGATCATAGCTCAAGACGAAGCTCTAAGTAGTGTTCGAGCGGAGGAAGAGCTACGTAGGCGATCTAAGCCTTATTCTAAGGCAGATATAGACAAACTGGCTGCCTGCTATATATTAGAAGATTACATAAACAGTCAAAGACAATGAGTAAGTATAGCGCCAACAGTAAGTATCGCCGGCTACCAAGTCAAGTATTTATTATCTTAGTTGCACTAATTATTGTTTTCATAATCGGTGGTTTCCTAGTTCGCCGGGCTTATGAACAAAGACTTAAGCCAGTTAACAGCTCATCAGTAACAAAGATAGTAGATATCAAATCGGGTAGCTCCGTTAAGGACATAGCTAATGAGTTAGTTAACGATCATTTAATTAGAAGCTCTTGGGCAATGCAGCTTTATGTTCATAACGCTAATTTAACCGACAAACTCCAAGCTGGAACCTACGCGCTGGCTCCAGACCAATCCACCCAAGCTATAGTTAACATAATAACCAGTGGTAAAGTAGCAGCAAAACTTGTAACTATTTTGCCAGGCATAAGGATTGACCAAGTTGCAGCTGATCTAATTAATGATGGCTATTCGCCAAGCGAAGTAACAGCTGATCTTAATCCTTCTCTATACTCATCACTACCAATAATGCGTTTAGTACCACCAGGGACGGCAACCCTCGAAGGCCTACTTTGGCCTGACTCGTTTGATAAAACCAATACGACCCCACTAACCCAAATAATTAGCGAATCACTAAATGAAATGTATAGCCATCTAACTCCTAGTGTCCAATCAGCCTTTGCAGCCGAAGGCTTAACGACCTATCAAGGGTTGATCCTAACATCAATAGTAAACCAAGAGGTATCTCATGAGCCGATTCGGGCTCAGGTTGCCCAAGTATTTTTATCACGCCTTAAAGCAAACATGGCACTTGAATCGGACGTTACAGCCAACTACGGCGCTATTGTAGCCGGGCAGCCACCAAGCTTAAGTTATGACTCGCCGTATAACACGCTGCTCCATCCAGGCTTACCGCCAACTCCAATTAGCACCATATCCGCAAGCTCCCTGACTGCAACTACTCACCCAGCCAACACCAGTT
>DAHVAE010000031.1 GCA_027314795.1 Candidatus Saccharimonadota bacterium | reverse complement strand
CTCGAGTTAGCTTGGATAATCTCGCTGCCAAAGCTATGATAAGTGCTAACCGTAATCTTATAAGCATCCTCGCCAATAATTTCAATTAATCGGCGGCGCATTTCACTGGCACCTGATTCAGTAAAGGTCAGACAAAGGATATTTTCTGGCAGGGTGTCGGTTTTAGTTAAAATGTTTGCAGCTCTAAAGCTAAGTAGTTGGGTTTTGCCGGTTCCAGGCCCAGCTATAACTAGCAGAGGGCCTTCAATAAAACTAACAGCTGCTTGTTGATCAGGGTTGAGATTTTTAAGTTTGGCCTCAAAGTCAGACATGCCTAATATTTTAGCTTCTTTAGCTAGCTAATTACTAGCTGTCAGCTCTTGCGATAGCGCAAATTGGGCAGTCATCTTGGCTATCAAGTTCACTTAGCCACTGCAGGGCAGCTTTATCCCAAGGTTCAAGGTCATGGAAGCCGATAAAGTCAGCCGCTTCCCGGATCATCCAGCCAAGCAGGCCGTATATTCTGAGTTTGCCATATACCACTGCTGCCCAAAATGGGCCGGCGGGTATAACGGTAATTGGTTTACGGGCCTTATACGTTAACAGCTCTTTTTTAGTTAGCTGACGTTTTAAATTGGTGGCCACAAACTTACCATCGTAAAGCGCGGTTTGAGCAAGGCCGCTATATGGGGTATTGGCATTATCGCCTATTACATAGATATTCTCGTCAGCTTTTAGGTATAGGTCAACTGCTACTTTGCCATGATTCATTAAATTAAAGCCATTATTGGCAAAGAACGGGCTATTAGCTACGCCGGCCGTCCAAATGACGGTGTGGGACTTTAACGGCTTAGAATTAACCATTAATGAGTCAGCAGCTTCACCTTCAACCATCGAGCTAGTGTAAATTTTTACGCCTTGTCTTTTTAATTGTCTGGCTACAAGTCTGGAAGTGTCCTTTGGTAGTTTTGGTAGTAACTTGGGTGTCGCTTCAATAAGATCGATATGCATTTTTCTGGTTGGAATATTATGGTACTTCATTATGCGCATAATATATCCAGGCAGACTACCGGCTAGTTCAATACCGGTTGGCCCTGCCCCGACTATCACATAATTAAGATCAGGTTTGTGGTCGGCTTTAAGTTGATCATGGAGATGTTTTTTAAGTCTAGTTGCTTCATCTTGAGTTTTAATACTGAACGAAAACTTATCTAGGCCTGGGATGCCAAAATAGTTAGTAGTTACACCTAGGGCCAGGATTAAGGTGTCATAGGGGTAGTCTTTTTGGCTTTCGGTGGTTATTGTTTTAGCTTTTCTATCTAGAGACACGGCCGTATCTTTAACTAGGTTAATACTTTTGCCTTGAAAAATAACTTTAAGCGGGATAGAAGAATTAGCTCGCCTGCCACCGGTAGCCGTGTGATAAAGCGTTGGGTAGTATCTTAGCTCATCTTGGTTAGATATTAAGATGATTTCAAAACGATGGTCACTAGCCAGCTCTAGGGCTGCTTTAACGCCGCCAAAACCGCCACCAACAATTAAGACTTTGTGTTTAGTTTCAGGCATATTTAAAATTATACTTCAACATAAGCAGTATATGGAGTTTATCTTTGTAACTTTAACAAACTTCTGCGGGTCAATATCTCTGTCTTTAGATATCTGTCAAAGCAATAAGGGAGATTGGTCTATTGAGCTACGAATAGATGCTGTAGCTTGGCTGCCCAGCTATCCAAAAATTGCTGATGAGAACCTTTTTTGCCGGACCGTCTAAACTTATTTAGCACACGAATCACTTCTTTTGACTTTAAAACAGGAAAACCACCGCCGATACGACGTGTCTTTAAATAGTCACTAACTGAGCCTAGTGTCGTCTTCTTGGTTATAAAGTTATGCCCGAAATGTTCCAAGCTGATTGCAGACGTTCTATATAATGAAAGCTTTACTAACCAGTCTAGCTCAAATTGGCTATAGCAGGCCTAAAGCTGTAGATAAAGTGCGCTGTTTTAGTAAATAACCACGCTTGCAATAACTACGGCAAAAACCTTAAGCTTATTAAAGTGGATATAAAAGATAAACTAGTTAATTTTGGTTTTAAGGGCGAGATAGATGACTCGCTGACCACTAGAGAGCTATATTCGCATGATGCTTCAATGTTTGAGATTCTGCCCGAGCTAGTTGTCTTTCCCAGAGATACATCTGACGTTGAAAAGCTAATTACTTTAGTGGGTCTAGAAAAGCAAAACTCACCAAAGCTTTCTGTTACGGCCAGATCAGCTGGTACTGACATGGCTGGCGGTGCAATTAATGATTCAATTATTGCCGATTTTAATAAGCACTTTAATAAGATTGTAACCGTTAGCTCGACCCATGCTATTACTCAGCCCGGTGTCTTTTATCGGGACTTTGAAAAAGAGACCTTAAAGCATAAAGCCCTAATGCCTACCTACCCTGCCTCTAGAGACCTGGCAACAGTTGGCGGCATGGCAGCAAATAACTCTGGCGGTGAAAAATCGTTAGAGTTTGGTAAAACTAAAGATTTTGTCCGCTCACTGAAAGTTGTTCTGGCTGACGGTCATGAGTATGAAATTAAGCCACTTAAACTTGATGCTCTTAAAATTAAGATGAGCAAAAATAACTTTGAAGGTGGGCTATATAAGAAGGTCTACGAGCTTTGTGAGAAAAACTATGATCTTATTAAGTCGGCAAGGCCTAATGTTTCCAAGAACTCCATGGGCTATACCCTGTGGGAAGTCTGGGATAGAGAAACGGGTATTTTTGATCTGACCAAGCTGTTCGTGGGCTCTGAGGGCACTCTAGGCCTAATTACCCAAATAGACTATCGGCTGGTGGCTGCTAGACCTCATTCTGGGCTGTTAGTGTTGTTTTTGCGGGATATTAATGATTTAGGTGAGCTAATACCAAAAGTGCTGGAGTACCACCCGGCAACCTTTGAGTCTTTTGATGACGCCACGCTAGAACTTTCTATTAGGTTTATGCCCAGCTTCTTAAAACTGCTTGGACTGAAGCGTTTTATCCATCTTTTAATTACTTTAATTCCTGATGGGCTACAGCTGCTTAAAGGTGTGCCTAAATTAATTTTAATGGTTGAATTTAACGGACAAAGTGAGGATGAGGTCAGAAGCCAAATAGTTTCACTGCATAAAGAACTTAAGAAACACAAAGCAAGGTATGAGATCAATGGCTTTGAAGAAGACCCAACAGAAGCGAAAAGTGAGAAGTTTTGGGTTATGCGTCGGCAGAGCTTTAACTTACTCCGCAGTAAGGTTAAAGACAAGCACACTGCGCCCTTTATTGATGATCTTGTGGTGAGACCCGAATACTTACCAGAGTTTTTGCCTAAACTTAGAAAATTAATTAAAAAGTATCGGCTATTTGCTACCATTGCCGGTCATATGGGTGATGGTAATTTCCATATTATCCCCCTAATGAAGCTTGAAGATAAAAAGGATCGGGCTAAGTTATTGCCGGCCATGAAAGCAGTCAACGAGTTAGTGCTTAAATATCATGGTTCACTATCTGGCGAGCATAATGATGGGCTAGTCAGAGGCCCGTGGCTAGAAGAGCAATTTGGTAAAGACGTAGTTAAATTATTTAGGCAAGTTAAAGGTATCTTTGACCCAGAAGGTATATTTAACCCTCATAAAAAAGCTAACGCTAAGTGGGACTATAGCTTTAAGCATATTAGAGACCACTTTTAAGGGAGCAGTGGCCCTACGGCTATAGCGATAGAAAATAATAAGATAACTACCAGTGAGGATAGAAAGATCTTCCGACCCCAGGCTGCTGCTGTCAGCCTATTGGCTTGGAAAACAGCATACCATAGCCAAACAAGGCCGATTACTAGGGTAAAGCCGGCGTACGTAAAGCCGGCGTAACCGAATAGAAAAAGGCAGACGGCAAAAAGCCCAAAAAAGGCTATTGAGCCAATCGCTTGCAGCTGCGCATTCCAGTCCCCTTTAACTATTGGCCAAACTGGCAGACCGGCTGCCTGGTATTCGTGCTTTCGGTATAGCGCGATACCGTAAAAATGAGCTAATTGCCAACAAACTAGAGTTAAAAATAGTACAAAACTAGCTAGATCAAGCGAGCGTGTGACGGCCGTATAGCCGACAATTGGTGGTACGGCACCAGCCAGTGAACCGATAAGCGTGCCGTAAACACTGCGTCTTTTAGCTAGGCCATAGAATATAACATAAATAGCCATGCCAAAGAGTGCTATGCCAAGTGCTAGAACGTTAACAAAAATCCCAAGGACGAGGCAGCCAATAACCCCGAGCGTAGTTGCATAGATTAGTGCGGCTTTAGTTGCAATATGGCCAGTTACAGTTGCTCGCTTTTTAGTCCGTTCCATTTTAGCGTCAATGCCGCTATCTATAACATTATTAAAAGTGCAGGCGCTGCTAATGATAAGACCTAACCCGATAAGCATTAAAACAAAATGCAAGTAATTGTTATGCCAGTGGCTGGCAAACAGAAAACCAGCGGCAGCTGTTAATAAGTTGCCATAGATAATACCTGGTTTAGTTAGGTTATAGTAGGCTTTAATTTCTTTACTAGAGATCATCTTGGCTCTTTACATATTTTAGTTCCTGAGGGATGCTTACTCGATAGTTTAAGTTATACATGATCCATAAGCTACCTACTACTAATATTAGTACTACGCCTAACATAAAAAAGAAGATGCCTATTTTCCAGCGTGGCTTAGACTCCGTGCCTAAATGTAGAAAGAAGTAGGTCTGAGTAATGAATTGACACAGGGCTAGAAACGCCACTATGCCAACTAATACGTTTCTTGAAGCGCCATGGTGAGTAACCAATAAATAAGCACTGAGCGTAAGTAGTAGCGATAGACCAAAGCCAATGATGTATGAGCTTAACTTTAGCTTAGTTTCGTCATGTTTGATGACTAATGGCTGGGCGTCTCTATTCATACTCTAAGGGCCCCTAAAAGATACACTATGGTGAAGATAAATATCCAAATCACATCAAGAAAATGCCAAAATATAGCCAGCATTTTCAGCCTTCTAACGTTATATGTACCCAGACCACCCTTTAAGACTCTGATCATCATTACAGCCATCCATATAAGCCCAATTGTAATGTGTAGCCCATGGGTACCAACTAAAGTAAAGTATGAAGATAAGAAACCGCTTCTAGTCCAACTATCGTGAATTAATACAAGGTGCCTAAACTCCCTAAGCTCGAGTGCTAAAAAGCCAAGGCCAAGAAGAAATGTTAGGAAAAAGTAACCAATTACTTTAGCTTTTGACTTGTTTTGCAGGGCAATGGTTGCGAGCCCGCAGCTAAAACTACTGGTTAGAAGCAGCATGGTCTCGGCTAAGACGTAGGGCAAGCTGAATAACTGTGCGCCAGAGGGTCCGCCAAAAGTATTGTTATGAAGCACTGCATAAGTTGCAAATAAGCTAGCAAACAAAACGCAGTCAGTCATTATGTAGATCCAGAAACCAAAGAGGATCTTGCTTTGGCCTTCTTCGACTTCTTGACGCCTTAAGGCCTTTGAGCTGACGGCTAAAGTGGGTTCCATGGCTTATACCTCTGCCCTTTCTAGGCGGTAGTTCCTATCTAACTCTGCAACTTCTTGCGCCGGAATTGTGTACTCGGTGTGTTCATCTGTTGAACGGATAATGAGAGTAATAATAACGCCAAGTACCCCGACTATATCCAGCCAGATAATATGCCAAACCATGGCAAAGGCAAACAAAAAGGCAAAGCCGGCAATCAAGACACCAAGCCCGCTGTTTTTAGGTAGTACGATGTCTTTATAGGCCGGTTGATTATCTTGGACTATTTCTAAAGCCGGTTGTTCAGTTGGGTGCTTCTTAGCCCAAAATGGGTCTTTTGAGGAGACCGTAGGTAAAATAGCGTAATTATAAAAAGGTATGGGCGACGGCACGGACCATTCTAGAGTACGTCCATCCCATGGATCGCCGGTTGTATCCATGAGCGCGTGTCTGGTTAGGATGCTATAAATAAGCTGGAGGATTTGCAGGCCTAGACCAATGCCAATTAGGACCACGCCAAAGCCGGCTAAGATAAAGAGGGGTTGCCAACCAGTAGCCGCACTGTAGTGGTCTAACCTTCTAGTGGCGCCCATCAGACCTAAAACATAAAGAGGAGTGAAGGCAGTCAAAAAGCCAACTAGCCAAAACCAGAAGCTATAACGTCCCAATCTTTCATTTAGTCTAAAACCTAAAACTTTTGGCAACCAATAGATTAGTCCTGAGAATAACCCAAATAAGACACCGCCAACTATCATCATATGGAAATGAGCTACTAGAAAGAGGCTGTTATGCAATTGGAAGTCGACTGGCGGTACTGACATTAAAACGCCTGCCATGCCGCCAATAGTGAAGATGACAACAAAGCCCAAAAACCAGTACATTGGAGTCTTCAGTCTTATCCGACCTTGGTACATAGTAAATAGCCAGTTAAATATCTTGACTCCAGTTGGTATCGCAATGACCATAGTCATAATGCCAAAGAAGGCATTTACATTAGCTCCGGCGCCCATAGTAAAGAAGTGATGAAGCCAGACCGTAAAGGACAACAGCACAATTGCCCATATAGCCAAAACCATCGAGGTGTAACCAAATAAACGCTTACGAGAGAATGTTGGTACTACCTCAGAAAATACGCCAAATGCCGGCAGCACCAGGATATAGACTTCCGGGTGCCCCCATGCCCAAATCAGGTTAACGTACATCATCATATTCCCGCCTCCACCAGCCGTGAAGAAGTGAGTACCCATTGTGCGGTCTAGTGCTAAAAGCGCTAAGGTAACAGTAAGTATCGGAAAAGCAAAGACAACTAACGACATGGACCCGAGGACGCTCCAAGCAAACATCGGCATTTTCATTAGCGTCATTCCTTGAGCACGGTTTTTTAGAATTGTAGATATAAAGTTAATGCCAGACATTAAACTACCAACACCGGCTATCTGGAGTGACCAGATCCAGTAATCGACGCCAACGCTAGGGCTAAATCTTAGCTCACTAAGTGGTGGGTAAGCTAACCAACCGGCGTTTGAAAACTGCCCGATAACGAGAGATAAGTTAACCAGCACCATGCCGCCCGCAAACAACCAGAAACTAACTGAGTTTAAAAATGGAAAGGCGACGTCTCGGCTGCCAAGCATTACCGGCAGGATTAAATTAATAACTCCAAACATTAGGCCCATGCCGACAAAAAAGATCATGATGGTGCCATGGGCAGAAAAGATCTGTTGAAAAGTGCTAGCTGGCAGGACGCCGTGCGAAGCGCCGACTGAAGTTGCCTGTTGAAGCCGGAGTAGAGCGGCATCTGACCCACCCCTAAGCAGCATGGCAATAGCGACAATAATGTACATGATGCCAATCTTTTTGGCATCCATTGTAGTAATCCACTCATTCCATAAGTAACGCCACTTTTTAACGTAAGTAACGTATGCAAGTATTGCTAGTACTATTAGTACCATCATTATTGCGCCGCCTTGGGTAATGCGGTTAGTCGGCAGTTGATGGATCGATAACTTACCTAACCAAAAGTTTGCAAAATACATATTAGTTCATCCCCATAGTCATGGCCTTGGCTTGGCCGCCCGGTGACATAAATTTGTTGATGATTGAAGTGTAAAGATTAGGAGCTGGGTTTCTATAGTAGGTTATTGGGTTGTTGTAGCTGGGCTTTGCTAGTTTATTATATGTAGCTAAAGTTAGCGTGGTTTTAGAGCTAGATACGGTATTAACCCACGAATTAAAGTCTTTAAGACTGACAGCCTGGGTATTAAAATGCATATCCGCAAAGCCTGTACCGCTAATGTTGGCAGAGGAACCATAATAGCTGCCGACCGAAGTCGCCATTAAGTTAAGCTTAGTAGACATACCGGCCATAGCGTAAATTTGGCCGCTAAGCTGCGGGATCCAAAATGAATTCATTGGGGCATCGGCTGTAACATAAAAGGTTATCGGGTGGTTTATCGGCAGAACTAGGTAATTTAAGCTAGCTATATTTTGACTTGGGTAGATGAACAGCCACTTCCAGTCAAGGGCGACAACCTCTATGCTTAAGGTAGATTGCTTGGACGCTATGGTTTTAAAAGGATCAAGTTCATGAGTCGCCCGCCAGGTAATTACGG
>DAHVAE010000030.1 GCA_027314795.1 Candidatus Saccharimonadota bacterium | reverse complement strand
CACAAGTAGTTTAATCTACCAGCTCTTGTTTAGCACCTTGTTAATTTGGGTAATAGCTAACATAACCAGACAAGCCGAAGTTAAACAGCGACGTGGTAAACCAGAGATAACAAAGAACCGCTAAAGTATTTGCAATAATTGCATAATGTGTTAATATATAACTAAACGAGATATTATGAATCGTTATATTATTGGAATTCTGGCTGTTATTGGGCTTGGTATTATATTGTTTATTCTGTTATTTTCGAGTCATAATACGACTCCTCCGGCTAAACCGGTTAAACTATTACCTAGTTACGCTAATACAAATGCTCAGGTAAAAATGATTGTTGATGGCCCGATTGTTGCCGCTCAAAACCATAACTCAGTAGTTGTAACCGTTAGCCAGTACACTGCGACTTTTGATTTGATTCAAGGTTATGATGGTAATGTTATAGCTTCTAAAATCTTTAATAATAGCCAAAATTCGTTCAAGGCATTTTTATATGCTTTATATTATGCCGGTTATAGTAATGGCGTTAGCAGCAGTTATGCTTCGGATATCGGTCTTTGCCCAGCTGCAAATCGTTATGACTTTTACTTAACACTAAATGGTGAAACCTTGCAGCACTATTGGTTCACGAACTGTGGCCAAAAGACATATAACGGTAACTTTGGTTTAACGTTGTATTTATTTAATGGTCAGATTCCAAATATTATTCAGATGGTCAATGGTGCCAACATTAGCCAATCCTAATATTAAACCTGTCTTTTATTGCTAACCGTCTCTTAATATCTGGCATATTAAGCCTTAAGGTGTTAGCTAGAGCACTACTACTGACAATTATGGTCACTCCTTTTGGCCCTACTTTTATAGTAGATTTAGAGTTATATGTTAGTTGTATATATTGCTTAAGTTTTTCAATGATCTCAGGCTCATTAAATTCTTTGTTGCCTAAAATTGAATTAAGTGAATCCATAAATAACCTATTAGATGTATTATAGCTTTTATATTAAGCTAAAGTCATGCCAGAGCTACCGGAAGTGGAGATAATTCGTTTAGGCCTAAGCAAGTTAATTATCGGTAAAACAATAAAAAATGTTAGTTATGATTGGGATAAATCGTTCCCAAACGAACAAGGCTTAGTTAAGGCCTCCTTGATGAGCGCAAAAGTCAGTGCAGTAAAACGAAGAGGTAAGGTATTAATAATTGATTTATCTACTAAACATAGTTTGGTGATTCATTTAAAAATGACTGGCCAGCTAGTCTTTAGAGGTAAACTAGAGCATTTTGGTGCCGGTCATCCAAGTAATTCGTTAGTTGGTAAACTTCCAGACAAATCTACAAGAGTAACTATAAATTTTACCGACGGATCCAATCTGTATTTTAACGATCAACGTAAATTTGGCTGGATGCGGCTAGTCAAGTCATCGGATATAACAAGTATTGAGCTAATTAAGACTTTTGGCCCTGAGCCTCTAGAGGCAGGATTTAGTTGGCAAAGTTTTCGCGATAGATTAAAACTTCGACCAAATGCTGCTATTAAGACCGGACTATTAGATCAAAAAATAATAGCAGGAGTTGGTAATATTTATGCTGATGAGAGTCTTTGGGCAGCCAAGATTCACCCATTAACCCAAATAAATATGCTGTCAAATGAGAACTTAGAACTTCTTCACAAATCACTTATTGATGTCCTAAGACTAGCCATTAAGAGCGGTGGCTCGACTGACAGAAACTATGTTAATGCTAAAGGGCAGAGAGGTAGCTATATTAAGATTGCCAAAGTCTTTAGACGTGAAGGTTTGACATGCCCTCGCTGTGGTCATGAAATTAAAAAGATTAGGGTAGCAGGTAGGGGTACGCATCTTTGTACTTATTGTCAAAGGCTTAAGATTGCTAAAATATCTAAATGATGATTACTCTAACTGGAGTTAACGCCTACTTAGTCGACAAAGATTTAGCTAGTCTGAAAGCAAAGCTTGGACCAGAGTCTGACTTGGGTACAACTAGAATTATTGGTTTAGAGACAAGCCTTGAAGACGTTACGCTTGAGCTTAATAGCTATTCACTGTTTAGCAAACTGCGTTTAATCATAATATATGGGGGCTCAAAAATAAAAGGCTTTGATGAATATATACAGTCTAGTGATTTTGATTTACCAGCTAGTACGATTTTAGTTCTAGTTGAGCCCTCACTGGATAAACGTAAAGGCTATTTCAAGTTTCTCCAGAAAAATACAGACTTTAGACAATTCAATAAACTAAGTCAATTAGAACTAGTTAAGTGGATAAGTAGTTATGTTATAAAAAATGATGGCGACATATCTACAAGTGATGCCGGATATCTAGTAGAGAGATTAGGTGACGATCAACTCCTGCTTGCCCAAGAACTAGACAAGTTAATTTTGTACTCAAAAAACATTAACCGTAAATCAATTGACGAGCTCACAGAACAATCGCCATCCAGTACAATATTTGAACTGCTTGATGCGGCTTTTAGCCTAAATCCTAAAAAGGCTTTGAGGATATATAACGAACAGCGTTTGTTAAAAGTAGAGCCGGAACAGATCCTGGCAATGCTATCCTGGCAATTAAATACCCTAGCTATATATTTGTCTTCTAAAAAACTAACTAGTAGTCAAATCTTGTCAAAAAGCGGGCTATCTCCCTACACCATCAATCGAGCGAGGCAAGTAGCAACTAATCTAACTTTAAGCAATCTGAAATCATTTGTAAGAGAATTAGCTAATTTGGACCTTGCTAGTAAAACTGTTAATTTAGATCTCGATGAGGGACTAAAGAACTTTATTGCCAGCTTAAGTATCTAGGTTATTTCTTTTTAGTAGCTGATCGTGGCTTAGTTGTCTTAGTCTTTACAGGAGCTTTTTTAACCAGTTTAACGTTAGCAGCTTTAGCAAGCAATGCTGCTCGTCTCTTTAGTCTTGCCGCCTTATTCTTATGGATGACATGTCTTTTAGCAGCTTTATCTATAGCGCTTTGAGCTTCTCTTAGTGCATCAGCAGTCGGCTTACTAGATAAGCTCTTAAGTGAAGCCTTAAATTGACGCTTAGTCTTAGCGTTTCTAATAGTAGCTTTTTTGGCTGTCTTAACTCTTTTGCGAGCTGATTTAATTATTGGCATATATACCTGTAATGAAGTTTATATAGATGATCATAATACAGGGGTACGACTGCTTTGTAAAGGGTAAATAGGCATACAGATCAGGAGACCTTGATAACATGCACTAAATATGATAGTGTGAATTGAGGTATCACTAAAATAAAAACCTAACTAAAGTAACTTAAATGGACAATGCTAAAAGCCAGCTTGTTGACCGACTAAAATCGGCAAACTCGGTACTTATTACAGTAAGCCGTAATCCAACTGTTGACCAGCTCGCTGCTTGTATTGGCCTGACTTTACTTGTTAATAAACTTGGTAAACATGGTTCAGCTGTTTTTAGTGGTGCGATACCTTCAATAATTGAGTTTTTAAAACCTGAAGAAACTATCGAAAAAACGCCAGATTCTCTTCGTGATTTCATTATCGCTCTAGATAAAAGTAAAGCAGACAAACTGCGCTATAAAGTTGAAGACCAGATGGTTAAAATCTTCATTAGCCCATATAAAACATCTTTGAGCGAGAAAGATCTTGAATTTAGCCAAGGCGACTTTAATGTTGAATTAGTTATCGCTCTTGGGGTTAAAAACCAAGAAGATCTTGATCAGGCGATTGTCTCTCATGGACGAATTTTGCACGATGCTACCGTTGCCTGTATTAACACCAGCGAAAAAGCTGATCTCGGCACTATTAACTGGCAAGACCCTGCCGCCAGTAGCTTATGTGAACTAGTTACCGATTTAGCTCAAGCAGCTGGGCAAAATCTGCTTGATCAACAGATTGCAACAGCGCTTCTAACGGGTATTATTGCTGAAACTGACCGATTCAGTAATGAAAAGACATCATCACAAACAATGAGTGTGAGTGGCCAGCTTATGGCAGCCGGTGCCAACCAACAGCTGGTAGCTACTAATTTAAGTGAGCAACTAGCTAAGCCAATAGAAAATAGCTCAGCTAATCAGGCTGGGCAGAGTGGCGACGGTACTTTAAGTATTGATCACGACAAAGAAGATTTAGATATTAGTACATTGCCGAAACCCACAGACCAATCAGATAATCTGGCAAATACAGATCAAGGAGTAGGGGCTATCAATCCGGCTGGTATGAATTCATCACCACCAAAACTAGTAACTGAGCCTCCAACCTTGGGCGGAATGCTGACGGCTAATAGCATGCCTGAACAGTATGATCCGTCCATAGATCCGCTGACTAATGTTGTTATGCCTGGGTCACCCACTTCGAACCCAAGCCCTGTTAATCGGCCGGTTAGGCAGCCAAGTGTAGTACCACCGGCTCCTCAGCAAGCATATACGCCACCACCACCAACTTGGTTAGCACCGCCGGCTCCTCAAGCTACAACACCTATAGAGCCGCCAGTAATTCCTCAGCCAACCCAAGAGCCGATAGATACATCACCACATCCAGATAAAACACTTAAAGAAATTGAACAAGCCGTCAATAGTCCACATCTAGAAGGGTTAGACCCTAACGCGGCAAGAGAACAAATTGACGCCATAATATCTGGAACCCCAGGCAGTAGTCCCCAACCGGACCTAGCCTTAAATGCTTTACCGCTAGGCCAGCCACTTCATGACAACAACAAAGACAATAAACCAGTTATAAACACCACTGGGCTTGATCCTTCATTATTTAGCGAACTGCCTGCTAAAGATAAAGCCCCTCCAGTACCACCGCCTGTTAGATACCCAATTAACGGTAATAATAACGAAATAGGTGACGATCAAACCAAGCCATAGCATACAGATAACTATTCAGTTATAAATAAAGGGATGAAAGGCATATTGTTAGTAAATAAGCCTATTGGCTGGACTTCATTTGACGTAGTTGCTTATGTACGCAAACTTATTGCCAGTGCCCAAAAAGTCAAACCAGCACAGGTTAAAGTTGGTCATACAGGCACGCTTGATCCACTTGCTAGCGGATTGCTAGTGATTCTAATTGGTAAGCAATACACTAAATTAGCTAGTAGTTTTAGTAAGCAAGACAAAGAATATCTAGTTGACATAAAACTTGGTGAAACCACTGCTAGCGGTGATCAAGAAACAAATCCTGAATTTTATTCATCGTATATCCCTAACGAAGAAGATATTGATCTAGTTTTAAAAAGCTTTATCGGGAAAAGCACGCAACTGCCGCCAATATATTCTGCTATTAAAGTCAATGGTCAGAGAGCATACATGGTAGCAAGACAAGGTGGCAAACTTGAACTTCAACCTCGACCTATTAATATATATAGCTTAAAGCTCTTAAAGTATTCTTATCCTGAACTTAAATTACAGGCTAAAGTATCAAGTGGTACGTATATAAGATCGCTAGCGGTTGACTTAGGAAAACAGTTAAAAACTGGAGCCTATTTGACTGGCCTAAAAAGAACAATTGTCGGTGATTTTAAGCTTGAAGATGCAATTAATGGTGACAAATTGAATTATACTCAAATAACAAGGCATGTAAAAAAACTTCAGGGGCTTGAATAACAGATATAAATGTGCTACTTTATAGCTAACGAATGATTACATCGGAGAAAAAGTCTGAGGCTATTAAGAGCCTGCAGGCCAATACGAACGACACTGGTAGCCCAGAGGTTCAGGTAGCTATACTAACTGAGCGAATCAAGGAATTAACAGAGCATTTGTCAAATAACAAGCATGATTTCATGGCTCGCAGGGGGCTGCTTCAGATGGTTGGGAAAAGACGCAGGCTACTTCGTTACGTAGCAGCTAAAGATAGTGATAAATATTTAGAAGTTATTAAAAAACTAGGTATTAGAAGGTAGTCGTTAGTAAACTAATGTGCTTGGATGACCAAGCACGCTAGCTTACCAACGCCAAGACATATGGCAAGGTCAAGAGAATATTAATTTAAATACCAAGGGCCATCTCTTTTGAGTAAATCTCTGAGCCAGAGCAACAGGTATGCGTGAACTCGTATAGCTGGACTTTGCCTCAGAAAAAGACCCTGGTTGAAAGGAATACATGAGTCAAACCATAAATCCTAACGGAAAGAAAATAATAACTGTAGAAAGTGAATTCTGCGGTCGTAATTTAAGTCTGGAGGTTGGCCGAGTTGGTTTTAGGACATCGGCAAGTGTTATAGCTAGATACGGCGACACTGTAGTGCTTGGAACAGCTATGGTTAGCCCTGAGGTAGCAGCAGGCTTTGATTACTTCCCAATGAGCATAGATTATGAGGAGCGTTTTTATGCCGCTGGCAAAATAAGCGGTTCGAGGTTTATTAAAAGAGAAGGTAGACCATCAGATGAGGCTATCTTAATCGGGCGGCTCATAGACCGTCCAATCAGACCACTTTGGCCAAAAGGCTATCGTCATGAAGTTCAAGGTGTGGCAACCGTATTAAGCATGGATCCAAGTTTTAGGCCTGATGTTATTGCGATGATTGCTCTATCTGCTGCATTTATGCTGACAGGGGCTCCGTTTGATGGCCCGATAGCAGGGCTAAGGGTAGGTATTGATGAAGATGGCAAGCTTAAGGCTTTCTTATCTACTGAACAGCTAAAGAAGGGTGGTTTAGACTTAGTAGTTGCTGGCACAGAACAGGGCGTAACTATGGTTGAGGCAGGAGCCCAAGAAGTTAGCGAAGATAAGATCATTGAAGCCATTAATTTTGCTCATTCGACGATGCAGCCAGCTATAGCCTTGCAAAAGCAGCTGGTTACTAAGGTAGGTGTTGAAGAACAAAAGTACGTTCTAAGCCTACCTGACGAAGATATCCAGACAGAGGTAGCTAAATGGCTGGAAGGTAAAATGGGAGAAAACCTCAGGAAGCCGTATCCAGAACGCAATGACCTGGTAGCTACTCTTAAAGAAGAGACTCTAGAGCACTTTAAAGACTTGGTTGGTGAAGAAGACTGGGTCGAGGTTAAAACGAGTTACGACGATGCTTTTACCTTAGCCTTGCATAAAGATGTCAGGAAAGAAATAGTAGAGAAAAAGATTCGTCCAGATGGTAGACAGCTGACAGATATTAGATCACTTAGTTCAGAAGTTGGCATATTGCCTAGGGCTCATGGCTCAAGCTTGTTTACTCGAGGCGTAACTCAAGCCATGAATATTATTACCCTAGCTCCACTGAGCTATGCCCAACTTATAGATTCGATGGAACTAAGTGGCGATAAACGCTATATGCACCACTATAATGCTCCAGGCTATACAGTTGGTGAAGTCCGTAGGCTTGGTAGCCCAGGACGACGTGAAATTGGCCACAGCTACTTAGCTGAAAAGGCCCTTTTGCCAGTAATTCCAGACGAGTCAGTTTTTCCTTACGCCATCCGTTCAGTGACAGAGATTATGAGTCAGAATGGATCAACGTCTATGGCCGCTACCTGTTCTTCTTGTTTAGCCTTAATGGATGCTGGTGTTCCACTAAGCTCACCTGTTAGCGGCATTGCTATGGGGTTAATACTAGATGGCGAGAACCCGATTATCTTAAGTGATATAGCTGATGCAGAAGATTTTGCTGGCGATATGGACTTTAAAGTAGCCGGTACCTCTAAAGGCATAACCGCTCTCCAAATGGATATGAAACTTCATAGTGTTCAAGTTGATGTCCTAAAGAAAGCCTTAGAGCAAGGTAAAGTCGGCAGAGCTTTCATTTTAGAGCACATGCTTTCAACCCTAAAGACGCCAAGAGAGCAGTTAAGTGACTATGCACCACGAGTTGAAAGCATTCAGATAAATCCAGATAAGATTCGCGAGGTTATTGGCAAAGGCGGTGAAACTATCCAGAAAATAACAGCTGAAACCAACGCTGAAATTGAGATTAAAGATAACGGCCTTATAATGATAGCTAGTCCTGACTTAAACTCCATATCTGCCGCTAAGCAATGGATTGAAAGCATTGTTGCTGAACCAGAGGTCGGAAAGATATATAAAGATGTACCAGTTGTCAGTGTTTTAGACTTTGGTGCCTTCGTCCAAATTCTACCGGGTAAAGACGGGCTGGTGCATGTTAGCGAGATGAGTGAACAACGAGTTAACAAGCCTAGTGATGTTGTCAAAGAAGGCTATAGAGTTAC